>JBOGKX010000001.1:0-2490 GCA_050746125.1 Terriglobales bacterium
GCCGTATCCGGCGCCGTGTGCCTAGCTGAAGAATTGAGCGCTGCTGGGTTCGCGATCAATGATTATCCGGATACTTCGGTCGTTTGTCATGCGCGTAGACTCGCGGGCTTCAAGCAGGACACGTTCCCCGGCGGTAGTGCGCTCGTAATCGACACGACGCAAAGCGATTCGTTCTTCACGCCTATATACAACGAGGACTGGCTTTTCTTGTTCGACGCTATCCGACATCGCTCCGTCACCGTCGCAGGCGAACTCCGGCAACTCGCCTACTACCCATTCGCCCACTCGCATCGCGCCGAAGCCGAGGAGTTCGGCGACTTGATCGCCGAGGGACTCTACAGACTTGTGCACGAGGGAATGGACATCACCGATGTGGGGCAAGCGTATTGGGAGGACATGCTCAAGCGGCGAGGTCGACTCATCGACGACACCATGACCCGACTGCTACAGCGAGGTTCATGCACCCAAGCGCTCATGTCGTTGGCCGCAGCACATAAGCGACTTACATCCATTTCTAGCCTGGCCTGTGTATCGTTCATCCACGCATGGCTAGCAGACCGCGACACCTGGGGCCAGCGGCCACTGCCCTTAACCCTGATCTTTCATCGGGGTTGGTGGCTGGCGCTGGGTGATGTCGGCACCGCTTTCTGGACCTGGATTTTAGTGCCGGGGTATGACAGTGGCCCGGCTGACGGGCCGGGTGGCCGGGGTTCCACGGGCCCCGGTGCTTCTCCTTCCTTGGTTGCTGGGATGGTTTGCGCTGGTCAGGGTGCTTGCGGGAGCGCGTCGATCCGCTGCCACGCGGTCGTGATCGCCTCGGCCCACGGCCAGGTCGCCTGGATCTTCAGGCGCCTTCGCCGGCCGCCGCGCACCAGCCGGCCCGCGGCGTGCAGCACCCGGTAGCGCAGCGTCTTCGGCTCGGCCCGGGCCAGGTCACCCTCCAGGGCCAGCAGCTTGAGCCAGGCGAGCAGGATCTGCCCGGTCATCGCGGCGGTCAGCCACGCGGCGTTGAGCTGGTAGTCAAAAGACGGGAAATGCCCCAGGCCGGCGTCTTTCCCGGTCCGGATCGCGTCCTCCACCCGGGCATGGACCCGGTGCGCGGCATCGATATAGGCATTCTGGCCAAGCCAGCCTTTCGTCTCCACAGGCCGGTTGGTGGCCCACAGGGAATACCGCCAGCCGTCGGCGGCCTCGAACAACGTCAGCTGCGCGCCGGGATGCGGCCGCTCCAGGCGCGCGAACACGCGCATCGCGGCGGGCCAGCCGCGCAGCTGGTCCCCGCCCGGCCCTTCGCGCAGCAGCCCCGTCAGCTCGGTGACGTGGGCTTCCTCGACCCAGCACGCCCGGTGCGCGCAGGACAGGTCCGCGCACGCCTCATCGGCGCGTCGCTCGCGGACCTGGCCGCGGCCGTCGATCGCGATCTGCCAGGCCTGTTCCGGGACCAGCCGCAGCGCGGTCTTCTCCCGCTCGCCCAGCGCCCACCCGACGGAGTAGGTCAGCTCGTAACCGCGGCGCGCGGCGAGCGTATCCAGGCGGGCGACCAGCGCATGGCTCGCGCCGGCCCCGTCGCAGGTAATCATCAGCCGGCGGCGGAACCCCGGCGGCTGCGCGGCGATCGCCGCGTCGGTGACACTCAGATGGTCAGCGGCCGTGTTCGACCCGGCCGAGCCGCGGCGCAGCATCCACGCCAGCGGCTCCCCGCCGGTGTTATCGCACACCGCCAGCAGCGGATGATGGCCATAGCCCTTGAAGTTGGCCTCGGCGAGTTCCTTATCCGAGTGCGCGAACGTCACCGTGGCATCGAGCCGGATGCAGGTCACCCCGTCCAGCGCCCGGTCCGCCAGCCGCACCGGCGGCAGCGCCCCGTGCCGCGCCGTGACCTGCGCCCACGCCTGCCGGCGGGCCGTATTGACCGCCCCGGTGATCCGCTTGTCCGCGCGGGGACCGGCCACCGCGATCTCCTTCAGCGTCCGCCACGCCGTCGGCACCGACGCCACCGGCCCGAATAGCTCCCGCTGATCGCCCATCACCCGGAAATCGGAGATCACCCGGGCGCCGTCGGCGACCGCGCACGCCAGATCCGATACCACCCGGCCCCGGTCATGGATCAGGAACCGCGGCGAGGCCAGCGCCCGCGACAACCCGCCGGTCAGGCCGGTCCTGTCGGCCAGGTGCCGCAACAGCGCCAGCCCGGCATGCGACACGACTCCCTGACCGCCGCCAGTGACTTCCAGCCCCCGCGACCACCCGGTAGCATTCACTTCAAAGGTGCTCCTTGATCTGGTATCGGTAAAGGCCTCGATAACCCTTATCGTCCCAGTTCAGGAGCACTTTCACGTTCAGGCGCGCCGGTCAGCCCGCATACCCCGATGTAGGGTCGGGGGCTGGCGCGGTGGCTCGCTGACGGTTAGGGCCTGGGGCCTTCATGTGCCGCCGGTTTCCCGGTCGGTTGCGCCACCCCAGTGCCCTTAATCAGGTCTGCTCCGTTTC
>JBOGKX010000002.1:0-122167 GCA_050746125.1 Terriglobales bacterium
GCAGGCGGCCAGCGCGAGCGCCGCCAGCGCCGGGCGCAGGCCGCGGCGCGACGAGGGGCGGGTGCGCGGCGCCAGGCGCGATGGGGAGAGGTTTCGCTTCATGGCTCAGTGCACTCGCGGCGTCGGAGGCACGATGGCCGGCAAACTGCGGTAGCTCGGAATGCCGGTGTCGCGCAGTTTGTAAAGCAAGGCGCGATAGCTGATGTTGAGCGCGCGCGCGGTCTGTTTGCGGTTCCATTGATTGGCGTGCAGCACGCGCAGGATCACCTGTCGCTGCGCCTCGAGCGCCGCCTGCCGCGCCACCCGCCGCAGCGAGATGGGGGCGGCGACGCTGGCGTCGGTCGGGCCGGAGAGCAGCTCGGCGGCGATCACGGCTTCCGAGCCGAAGATGGCGTAGCGGTTGATCACGTTTTCCAGCTCGCGAATGTTGCCCGGCCAGGCGTGGGCCTGGATCAGCTTTTGCGTGGCGGCGGAAAGCGGCGGCACGGCGCGACCGTAGCGCCGGCTGTAGGTCTGCGCGAAATGGGCGACCAGCATCGGCAGGTCTTGCCGCCGCTCGCGCAGCGGCGGCAGCACCAGGCTGACAACGTTGATGCGGTAGTAGAGGTCGCGGCGAAAGCGTCCGGCGTGCATCTCCTCGTCGAGATCGCGGCCGGTGGCGCAGATGACGCGCACGTCGATCGGCTGCGCCACCACGCCGCCGACGCGGCAGACCTGCCCGTCCTGCAGCAGATGCAACAGCTTGGCCTGCAGGGCGGGATTCATTTCCGCGATTTCATCCAGAAACAACGTGCCGCCCCGCGCTTCTTCGACGCGCCCCGGCCGCGCCTGCGTGGCGCCGGTGAAGGCGCCCGCTTCGTGGCCGAAGAGCTCGCTTTCCAGCAAATGCTCCGGAATTGCCGGACAATGCACCTTCACGAAGCGGTCCGCGCCGCGCGGAGAGTGCGTATGCAGCCAGCGCGCCACGACCTCCTTGCCGCAGCCGCTCTCGCCCTGCACCAGCACCGGCACTTCGGTCTGCGCCACTTGCTCGATGCAACTGCGCACCCGCTCCATTGCCGGTGAAACACCCAGGATCAACTCCGTAGGCGGCAATTCCGGCCGACGCCCGGCTCCCGAAGGTTGCTCGAAGCTCGTCATTGGTTCCATTCCTCTGCCTTCGCGATGAAGGTTTGCATCACTGGTACTAACCAACGACTTGCATCTGCCCCGCCAAAAAACGTCCAACGGGTAAAACCAGCGCCCGCAGGTGGTTCCGCTCCGGCCCCGATCCTCGCGCTCGCCAAACGCGTGCAAGTTTGCTTCACGGTTCGGAAGGAACCAGCGTTCCCGCCTCGAACTCCGGGCTGACTTCGGCGGGGGCGGCGGCGATGCCGTATTGCCGCATCTTTTGCAGTAGCGCTTTGGAACTGATGCCCAGCGCCCGGGCCGCTTGCGGGCGATTCCAGTTGGCGCGCGCCAACGCTTGCTGAATCGCCTTGGTCTCGGCGCGCGACTTCAACTCGCGCACCATGGCCTTGAGATCGGCGGGCGCGTCATTGCCGGGAAACTGCACCACGTTGCCGTCCGTCCAGGCGGCGCCCTCGCTCGAATCCGTCAGCTCCGCCAGGCCGGCTTCACAGCCGCCCAGCACCAAGCAGCGTTTGACGAAGTTCTGCAACTCGCGGATGTTGCCCGGCCAGGCATAGGCCTGGCTGGCCTCCAGCACCTCCGGCGTTAGCGGCACGGGCGGCCGGCCCAAGCGCGCCGCCAGGCGTTCCATGAAGAAATGCAGCAGCGGCACGATCTCTTCCCGGCGCTCGCGCAGCGGCGGCAATTGCAGCGAGACGGCGTTGAGGCGGTAATAGAGGTCCTCGCGGAATTCGCGGCGCGCCAGGGCGCGGCGAATCTCGACGTTGGTGGCGGCGATGATGCGCACGTCCACGCGCACCGTGCTGCGTCCGCCCAAGCGCGAAAACTGCTGGTCCTCGAGCACTTGCAGCAGCTTGGCTTGCAGGGCGGTGGTCATTTCGCCGATCTCGTCCAAAAAGATGGTGCCCTTGTTGCAGAGCTCGAACTTGCCCGGCTTCGAGCGCGTGGCCCCGGTGAAGGCGCCGGCCTCGTAGCCGAACAGTTCGCTTTCTAGCAGGTCCGAAGGCAAGGCGGCGCAGTTGACCTTGAGGAAAGGGCGAAAGCAACGCGGCGAGTGTTTGTGAATCAGCCGCGCGGCGATCTCCTTGCCCACGCCGCTTTCGCCCAGCAACAGCACTGGGACCTCGATGCCGGCCACCTGCTCGATCTGACGGGCGAGCTGTCGCATGCTAGCGCCGGCGGTGACGAACACATAACCTTCGCCGAGATCCTCGACCACGAGAGCGGAGCTCGCGGGGGCGAAGCCGAAGGCGATGGTTTCCCTGAGATTCGTTGACATGGGGGGTTTCCTAGGCGCTACGTTGGGCGGCGGGGGGTTCTGCGGCCCGCAAGGCCCGCAGGATGGTCACGATTTCGTCGTTCTTCAGGAGCAGGCACTCGGCGCCGGCGGAGGTGGCGGCTTGCCGATAGGCTTCGCCGGTGGCCTCGGATAGAACCACGACGCGCGTCGCCGGACGGATCGATTTGATGCGGCGCGTCGCCTCCAGCCCGCCACGATAGGGCAAGGAGAGGCCGACGAACACGAGATCAGGATTAGTTTTGGCGAATTCATCGAGAGTCTGATTCAAGTCGGAGGACTCACCGACCAGTTGACAGTCCGGTTGGCTTTCCAGGACCCGGCGAAGAAATCGGCGAAACATAGCGTCGTTGTCAGCGATGAGAATTTTCACGGCCGCTCCTGGTGCATGGGTACGCATTGAGTATCTGCCGTCACATTGAGCGAACCGGTCGCCGCTCTTCGACCGATTTCGCCTAAGGTTAGGGAATGGGGAGTCCGCCCACAATACGGTGGGCTGGGGAGCGGGGGGGTCAGACGATTTCCCGAGTAGCAGGCAGGGTTTGGCGGTAGGGAAGGGCGCCGGCGCGGCCCGGGGCCGTGCAATTGCTGGGCGCCGCCCCAACCGCGCCGCGGCTGCGGGGCAGCTTCGACGGCCGGCAACGACGGGTTCCGCCGCCGTGGGCCTCCCCAATTTCGCGGAATGAGCGCTTTCGCCGCTAAGCCTGGATCAGGCCGCGGCGAATGGCATAGCGCACCAGGCCGGCGGTGTCGTGAATATCGAGTTTTTCCATGGCGCGGGCGCGGTGCGTCTCGGCGGTTTTCACGCTGATGTTGAGCAGGGCGGCGGCTTCCTTGGTGGTGCGGCCCTCGGCGACGAGCTGCAGGACCTGGCGCTCGCGCGGGGTGAGCGGATCGGCGGCGAGATCCAATCCCGACTGATAGGCCGAGACGACCGCCTCCGAGGTGTCGGCGTTCAAGTAGGTCTTGCCGCGCAAGGCGTCGCGAATGGCCTGCACCAGATGATCGGCGGCGTGGGTCTTGGTCACGAAGCCCTTGGCGCCCAGGCGCAACGCCTCCAAGATGTATTGCTTCTCGGCGTGCATGCTGAGAAAGACGATCTTGATGCGCGGCGATTGCTTGAGAATGGCGCGCGCCGCGTCCAGGCCGTTGAGCATGGGCACGCCGACGTCGATCACGGCGACGTCGGGCTGGAGCTCGGCCGCCAAGCGTACGGCGGCCAGCCCGTCGGCGGCCTCGCCGGCGATCTTGAATCCGGCGCGCTCGAGCAGCAGGCGCAAGCCGTCGCGCACGATTTGATGGTCGTCCACCATCAGGACTTGAATGGGCAAGTTCATTCCTCCAGGTTGATGCGGGCGAACACCACCGTCCCTTGGCCGGGCGCGGAACGCAACTCGAGCGCGCCGCCGAGGGCGCGCATGCGCTCCCGCATGCTAACCAAGCCCAGCCCTTGGTTGCGGCGTTGCAGCACCGCAGAGGGGCTGAAGCCCACGCCGTCGTCCTGAATCGTGCAAAAGGCGACCTTGACGTTGCCGCGCACGACGACGCTGACGGTGCGCGCTTGCGAGTGCTTGCGCACGTTGTTGAGCGCTTCCTGCACGATGCGGTACAGAGCGGTCTCGACCGCGGCCGGCCAGCGCCGGGTGCGCTCGCCCTGGCACAGCACGGCAATGCCGGTGCGCTGGGTGAAGGCCTCGGCCAGCGCCTCGAGCGCCGGCATCAGCCCCAGATCGTCCAAGGCGGCGGGATGGATCTCGTGCGCCAAGGAGCGCAATTGTTCCTCCACTTGATCGAGCAGGCGGCGCATCTCCTGCACCTGCGCCCGCTGGTGGAGGGGCAGGGCGCGCGCCACCTCCTTTAGCTTGAGGTGCACGGCGGCGAGCAATTGTCCGGCGCCGTCGTGCAGCGCATAGGCGATGCGCTTGGCCTCCTTTTCGACGAACTCGTGCATGTGGCCGAGCGCCAGGCTGGCGTCGCCGAAGCCGCGATAGATCATCTCGTGCGCGCCCAGCGCCTCGTCCAGAAACTGCCCGGCGCGGGCCAGCGCGGCGGCGCCCACTTCGGGCGGCCGTTCCACCCACAGGCGGGTGAGCTCTTCGTGATGGGCCGCGACCAGCGCCACCACGCCCCGGCTCTCGGCCAGCGCCTCGCGCCCCAGCTCATGGGCGCGGGCCAGCGGTTCCTCCCCCGGTTCCTGCAGGCAAGCCGCCAGGGCGGCGCCGTAGCGCGCCTGCCAAGAACCGGCGTCGTTACTTGGGTTCGTGGCCATTGCGGCTTTCGAGGCAGCGGGCCACCAGCACCAGCGCGTCGTCGGTGCCGCGGCCATGGCGGGACAACAGGCGCTCGGCGAGGACGTGCGCCGGCGCCTGCCAGTCCTGGGGCCGGGAAAAGCCGTCGCGCAAGCCGTCGGTGGCGAAGACGAGCACGTCCGACGGCACGACGGGAACGATGGCGGCCTGCAGGCGCGGCAGTTGCATTCCCACCACGCCGGGCCGCAAAAGCAAGTACTCCTGGCTCGGCCCGGAACCCTCCTCGGCGTGCCAGAGCACGCCTTGCACGTTGCCAACGCCCAGCCAGGTCAGTGTCATCTCGCCAGGATCGAAAAACGCCAGGCTGAGCACCGCGCCGCGGCTGCCTTGCAAGCGCTCATGGCAGCGGCGCATCCAGGCGATGGGCGACGCGCTGGCCACTTCGCGGAGCTGCTCAAGGACGAGCTCGGCGGCGCGCGCCGCCTCCGTGCCATGCCCGAGGCCATCCACCGCCGCCAGCAAATAGCCGTGCGCCAGCGGCCGCACTAAATGCCGGTCGCCGCACTCGGTTTCCCCCGGCAGCACGCGCGCGGCCCAGCCGGTCTCGATCATTGGCCGTTCACCAGCCATTTCTTCACCATCACGCGCGTGCCGGCGCCGGGTTGCGAGACGATCTCGAACTCGTCCATCAGCCGGCGCACGCCGGGCAAGCCGAGGCCCAGCCCGCGCGACGTCGAGAAGCCGTCGCGCAAGGCGAGACTGATGTCGCGAATGCCGGGCCCTTGATCCTGCGCGGCGATGACGATGCCGCGACGGCCGCCCCGTTCGATCAGGTGCATGCGCATTTCCCCGCTCTGCGCGTAAAGAAGGATGTTGCGCGCCAATTCGGAGATGGCGGTGGCGATCAGCGTCAGCTCGCTGGAACTGAAGCCCAACTGCGCCGCCAGGGCGCGCCCCTGCTGGCGGGCCGCGACGATATCCAGGTCGGCGCGAATGACGACGGCGACCTCGTCTTCCCGGCGCGGCGCGTTCGGGCCTGGTTCGGGGGCGTCGGCGGGCCGCATCGCGCGCCGCCTCACCGAGGCCGGCCGGCGGCCGGTTCGGCGCCGACCGCCACCATTTTGCGATTGAGATAGCCGAGCCCTTCCTCGAGGTCGAGCGCGGTGGCCACGTCGGCCAAGCTCAAGCCCAATTGCACGAGCGCCAGAGCCACGTCGGGCTGGATGCCAACGATCACGGTTTCCGCGCCACGCAGGCGGATCATGTGCGAAATGTCGCGCAGCGTGCGGGTCGCGAACGAGTCCATGACGTCCAGGGCGGTTACGTCCACGATTACCCCTTTCGACCGCATGCGCCCCACTTGCGCGACGAGCGCGTCACGCAATTGCAGCAAATCCGCGTCGCTTAGCGCGGATTGGATCGAAGCGATCAGGTACGGACCCTGGCTGAGAATGGGTACTTGCACGACGGCTACCGACTACGCCCGCGCCGCCGCTAGCGACGACGTGGTTTCTTCGATCAAGACGACCTTGTAGCCCAGTCCCCGCTCCGCTTCTTCGATGCCTCCCTGCAAATCGCCGACCGTGTTCATCTTGCCCAAGTCGACGCCGATCGTCACCAAGGTTTGCGCGATCTCCGGCGACAGGCCGGAAATAATGACCGTGGCGCCCAGCAGCCGCGCCGCCTCGACGGTCTGCACCAAGTGGTTGGCGACCGTGGCGTCCATCACCGGCACGCCGGTGATGTCGATCACCACCACCTTGGCGCGATTGGTGCGGATGGCGCGCAGCAACTGTTCGGTCAATTGGCGGGCCCGCTGCGGATCGATCACGCCGATGATGGGCAGAATCAGCAACCGCTCGCGCACCTGCAACACCGGCGTCGAAAGGACGCGAATGGCTTCTTGCTGCTCGCGAATGACGCGTTCGCGCTCTTGCACGAAGCCCACCGCCACGGTGTTGGCGATGCGGTTGGCGGCCGGCTCGTAGGCGTCGAGAATGCGGTTCAGGAGCGCGAAGTCGGCCTGATATTTGGCGAAGAGCGAGCGCGCCAGCACGTCGCGCAGCAGCAGCACCACGCCGATGACTTCGTGCGTCTCGACGCCGCGCGGAATGATGCGCTCTGACAGGTTGCGGGCGTAGGCCTGCAAGGCCTCGAAGGTGCCCGATTCGAGCGCCTCGATGTAGTTGTCATAAACCGCCGTGGCCTCGGCGAAAATTTCTTCCTTGCTCATCGCCATGAGCAGTTCGGCCAGGGTAATGCGGCGGGCCCACTCTTCCCGCAGCACCGTGCGGTTTTGACGGAGGTGCGCCACGAGCTCGCGCAGCAACTCCAAAGTGCCGGCGGTCGCCACCGGTCGGATATCTTGCTCGATGATCTTCGACATTCAGGCGCTCCCCTTTCCAGGAAGGCTTCTTTCAGCAAGGCGAAAGAAGATTGCTGAGTATAGGTCGGGCCCGGCAACTCAGGGATCGGGCCAACTTCCGAGTAGCGCCATCGGGTATTTACCCGATATTGCAAGACGAGCGAAGCTCCGTAAAACCGGAGAATTTAGGGCGACCTGACCGCAACTGCCCTATTTTTGTTCAGATGGCCAGCTTAACGCCGAGTGGCCGTGCCTTACACTTCGGGTCGAAAGAGTCTGGTACGAAGATTCTTGCCACGCGGCCGGCGGGGGCCGACCGCAGCTCGACCTTCCCGCGGAATCATGAAAACAACCCGAAGCATCAGTATTGCATTTCTAGCCCTCCTCTCGATCCTGGTATTTTCCCGTTGCGGTGGCACCGCTTCCGTCTTTACCACTCAGCAGAAGGCGGCGTTGGCCGCCGGGCGATTGACCGTGACGCCGGCCTCGCTGCAATTCGGCTCGGAGATGATTGGCTCGGCCACCGCACCGCAGGCCGTGTCGCTGCTCAATTCCGGCAATGGCAATCTGACAATTACCGCCCTTTCCAGCAGCGCCGCGGACTTCACGCTCTACCAGTCGCCGGCGCTGCCCGTCTCCCTCGCCGCCGGGGAGGCGTTGCAGATCCAGGTAGTTTTCGATCCGAAGCAGGCCGGAACCGCGGCGGCCTCGCTCCTGGTCTCCGGCCGTCCAGCGGGGGCTAGCACCGCAGTGGAGCTGACCGGAACCGCCGTGGTGGCGGGCGTGCCGGCGCCGGTGCCCACGCCGACGCCCACACCGACGCCGACGCCCACGCCGACGCCCACTCCGACGCCGACGCCGACGCCCACGCCGACACCGACGCCCACGCCGACACCCACTCCCACGCCGACACCCACTCCCACGCCGACGCCCACGTCCGGGCACCTGATTCTTACCGGCGGCTTGCACGCGGCGCTACTCGATCAGCCCTATCGCGCCGTGCTAAGCGCCGGCGGCGGGACGCCGCCCTACACCTGGGCGCTGGCCGCGAGCAGCGCCTTGCCGGCCGGCCTGACGCTCGACCCGAGCGGGGTCATCAGCGGCGCGCCCACCGCCAGCGGCACGAGTTCGGTGGCGATCACCGTGACCGATTCCTCTTCGCCGGCGCAAACTAGCACCGCCACTTGGCAGTTGGTAGTCGGCCCCGCGGTGCTCGATTCGTACGGCGGCGCCACCGAACTGCCGTGCTCGGCCGGGCCGGCGGCGCATTTCTATACCTCCAAAATCAACGGCCGCTGGTGGATTTGCACGCCGGCCGGGAACGTCTTCTGGATGAAGGGGGTTTATCACGCCGACGCTTCCGACAGCGGCGCCGACACGCTGGGCGTCCAATTGAACGGCCTTGCCTGCCTCAGCCTGCTCTCGCCCACTCCCCTGCTGCCCTGCTCGGCGGTGGTCGAGAAATACGGCGACGACAACGTGAATTGGGGTCCGCAGACGGTGCGGCGCCTCAAAAGCTGGGGCTTCAACACCGCGGCCGAGTACGCCAGCCAGTACGTGCTGCCGACCACGACCAATTCCAACTGGACTACGTCCGATCACTCGAATCCCGTGCCCATTCCTTTTACCGGGCTGGTGTGGCCGGCGCATTACTCGCGCAATCTGAATAGCTATGCCCAGCCCGTCAAAAATCTCGTGGCGGCGGTGCCGGCGGCCACCTACACCGGCTATCGCCATCCCATGCCGGACGTCTTCGATCCTAATTTCGCCCTGTATTTGCAAGGGGTGCTCGCCGATCCGTCGAACTCCATTTACAACTGGATCCACGGCCCGCACAACGACTATTTGGTCGGGCTCAACGTGGACGATACCGACGAGCTGACGGGCTTCGGCGCCGGCCCGGATTTTCCGACGCTCACCAACGGCACGCCGGATAGCGGCAGCGGACGCGACGAGCCCAACTTGGGGTGGCTGGTGCTGGTGACGGCGCCGACGCAAATCACCGGCACCGATGCCAACGGCAATCCCATCGTTTACATCGATACGACCGTATACACGAAGCAAGAACTTTCCACCTGGCTGTCGGCGCGCTACAACGGCAGCATCGCCGCGCTGAATACCGCTTGGGGATCGAATTACACCACCTTCGGCGACAGCGGCGGATGGGGGACGGGAACCGGCCTGCTCGACGAGGACGGCCACAACACCTGGGTGCCGCGCGATCCGTACGGATTGACCGGGGCCACGACGGCCATGGCGCAAGATCTCAACGGCTTTCTCGAGCACTTGGCGGAGCATTACTTCTCGGTTGTCAAGCAAGCGCTCACGACCGCCGCGCCCGGCGTGCTCTATTTGGGGCCGACCACGCTCGGAGCTTGGGGCGCGCCGCCGCGGCGCGAAGTTTTGGAGGCCGCGGCCAAGTACGTGGACGTGCTGATGATCCCCACCGTCCCCACCGGCTGCGCCACTTGCAACGACGATCAAGCGCGGGTGGATTTCATCGCGCAATATGGCGGCGACAAACCTTGGATCTCGTGGGAGGGATTCATGGCGCAGCCCGACTCACCGCTGTCCGCCACCCCCGCTCCCGACACCACGGTGGCGCAGAGCGCGTCGCAACTGGCGCGCGGCCAGCTGTTCACCACGCGGCTGCAACTGCTTATGGGCGCTCACGACAGCGCCACCGGCACCTACCACGTGGTGGGCTACAAGTGGTGGGAGCTCTATGACAATCGCGGGGAGCAGTCCAATTGGGGACTGCTGACGCGGCGCGACAACGCCTACAATGGCGTCGCCAGCGACTCGGCGGTCGCCATGGATTCCTGGGGCTACCCGTGCGGCGGCGAGCCGGCCAATTACGGCAATTTCCTAGGCGCGCTGACCAAGGCCAATTTTGGGGTGTACTCGGCGCTATTGGGATTGCCTTAGCGCAGCGCGCCCTTGGAGGCGCGGATCGCCGCCTTGCGGCGATACAGGTCGCGATCGGCGGCTTCGAGCAATTGCTCGGCGGTGGCGGCATCGCTGGGGTAGATGGCGATGCCGACGCTGGCGGAGATGGGCGGCATTTCGCGATCCGCGGCCAGCGAGTCGTGGATGCGGCGCGCGACGCGCTGCGCGGAGCGGTAGTCGGACTCGGGCAGCAGCAGCGCGAATTCGTCGCCGCCGTAGCGGGCGGCGAGGTCTATGGCGCGGCAGCTCTCGCGCAACACCTGCGCCAGTCGGCAGAGGCTGCGGTTGCCGGTGCGGTGGCCGTAGATGTCGTTGATTTCCTTCAGGCCGTTCATGTCGATCAGGAGCAGGGCGAATTCCAGCGAGGTGCGATCGCTGCGGCGCCGCTCGTGGATCAAGCCCTCGATAAGCCGCCGATAATTGGCGAGGCCGGTCAGGGGATCGCTGATGGCGAGAAAGCGAGCTTGCTCTTCGGCTTGCTTGCGCTCCGTGACGTCCCAGGCGATGCCCAGACAGCCCGCGGGGCGGCCGGGGGGATCGGCGAAGGGCTCGACGCGCAATTCGACGGCGCAGCCGTGCGTGCTCGGTTCGCAATTGACGGTTTGGCCGGTCAAGGCGCGGCGGCAGACGTCGAGGGCATCGCCGCCGATGCGGGCTTGTTTCAGCAGCTGTTCCAAGGGCTGGCCCAAATAGAGATCGCAATCCAGTCCCAGGGAGGCGGCCAGACTGCCGGCCGCGTATTCGACGCGCAGGTTGTCGTCGGTGATCCAGACGAGCGCGGGCAGGCGGCTCACGAGCTCGCGCAGGCGACGCAACTCGCCTTCGAGCGCCGCGGTTGGCGCGCCGCCCGGCCGGGGCGTAGGCTCCGGCGCGGGCAATTTTTGCATGTGCGCCATGGGAAGAGCGTACCTGCGTCCGGCCCCGGGGGCACTCCGTAACACAGAGGACCGCGGACGCGGGAGACTCTGTAGCGCCAGCCTCCGGCATCTGTGGAGGGCGGGGCGATAAGCAGCGCCGGCCGGCGGGGCACCAGGCACCCAGGAATCAGGCGCCAGCGAGCCGGGGTGCTGCGCCGCGCGCCGTTACCGGGCGGCGCCGGCCGGGGCTGCGGCGCTATCCCGGCGGCCCAAGAGCGGAACGATCCCGGCGATCACGCCCACTACCAGCGCTCCCGCGCCCCAGAGCAGACCGCTGTCGCGGAGCCCGAGCCAGGCATCGAGCGAGAACGCGCCCGCACCGGTGAAGGCAAGCGCCCAGGCGACGACGGCGAGCACGAGATTGTATTCATAGCCGCCGTTCTGCGCGAAGAAGCCCTTCGGCAGGTGGACGGTGAGCACCGCGACCAGCATCACGGCGATCAGCGCCAGCGCCGCCAGCGGCGTGAACAAGCCCAGCGCCAGCAGCAAACCGCCGCCTGTCTCTCCCAGGCCGGCTAGCAGCGCGTGGCGGCGCCCGGGAAATCCGAGCATGGAGAAGAACTGCCCGGTCCCCTCCAGGCCGCCGCCGCCAAACCAGCCGAACAGCTTCTGCGCGCCATGCGCCGCGAACGTCAAACCGACCACCAGTCTTATGAGCAGTATTCCGAATGCCATATTGAATCCTTCCTTTCGCTCGAATCAGTCACGATTCTGCGGCGCCGGCGGCCGCCCTTC
Source organism: Terriglobales bacterium (assembly GCA_050746125.1). Classification (GTDB taxonomy): domain Bacteria; phylum Acidobacteriota; class Terriglobia; order Terriglobales; family SCQP01; genus JAJPKR01. The sequence continues at coordinate 11,644 of JBOGKX010000002.1, forward strand.
CGCCGGTGAGCGCGGCCGCACGCTCTCGGCGCCGCGGCCGAGCCGGCGCAGCAAGTTGGCCAGGGCCGCGGCGTCCGCGGCGGAGAAACTCGCGAGGGCGCGGTCCAGGTCGCGCGGAACTTATGGGGCTGGGCCATGGCCGGCGACGCAGGCGGCCACACAAGATACGCAAAGCCCTGATATTTTGCGTCCCGGCGCCAGGGAATGGCGGTTACGCAAAAAGGATTTATGTGTATGGCGGAGAGACGGGGATTCGAACCCCGGATACCCTTTCGGATATACACGCTTTCCAAGCGTGCGCCTTCAGCCACTCGGCCATCTCTCCGCGTCTCGAGCGCGCGTCACCCCCGGTTCGCCGCCGCGAGCGCCGGCAGGGGAATGCGCTCGACGGCTTCCATTTGCCGCCGGCTGAGCCCCGGCCGCGGCAGGCCCTCCTGATACGGATCGAAATGCGCATCCATGCAAGTGGGCACGAACGGGCCCGGGGAAAAGGTTTGAAACCGGTTGAACTCGGTCCTTCGGGGTTGACGCTCGCTGGTTTGGCTCATGTTTTCGTCGGGGCCGACCGCCCCGTTCATTGCCGCCGTCAAAGGCCACCGGGCGTGCAGCACGCTTCGCCGCCACCCGCCGCCACCGTGCCCACCGCCACGCGCGAGAACTCGATGCGCGCGACTTGAGGGCTGCCGCAGGCGCGGCAGCGCGCCGGCTCGGCCTCGCCTCTCAGGCTCTCGAGGCGCTCGAAGACGCGCTGGCAGTCGCGGCACTGGTACTCGTACAACGGCATAGCTCAATTATAGAGGTAGGCGGGGCGATAGGCGGCGCATCGCCGCTTTGCTTCGCGCTCCGCTCTGCTGCGCTTGCCGTCGCTCGGCCTCCTTCACGTACATCCGGGTACGCTCAGTCGGCCTCGCTCCCGCCGCCTCGCGCTGCTTGCAGCATTTATTGGCGCTCCGCTGCGCTCCGCTGCGCTTCGCTTCCCCGCTCGGATGGCATCGCCGTGGGCCGGGCGGCGACTCGGCGGCAGTTACGAGGTAGGCGGGGCGATAGGCGGCGCCGGGGCTAGCGGTCGCGCTGGAACATGCGCCGCGCCAGGTCGCGCAATGGCTCGCCGCTGGCGCCGAAAGTTTCGAGCCGCTCGAGGGCGCTGGCGCCCAGCGCGTCGGCGCGGCGCCGCGACGGCTCGAGCCCGAGCGCCGCCGGATAGGTGGCCTTGCGCTGCGCCTGATCCTTGCCGGCGCTCTTGCCCAGCTCGGCCGGGCCGGCGGTTTGGTCGAGGATGTCATCCACGATTTGGAAGGCGAGGCCCAACTCTTCGCCGGCGGCGCTCAGCCGCTCGAGCGCCTCGGGCGCGGCGTTTGCCGCCATGCCGCCGAGCAGCAGCGCGGCGCGAATCACCGCCGCCGTCTTATGGCGATGGATGAACTCGACGCGCTCGGCATCGGCGGCGGCGTCGGATTCGAGGTCGGTGCTTTGCCCGCGGACCATGGCGGCGGCGGCGGCGGAGAAAACCGCCAAGAGCTCGGCGGCGCGGCCCTCCAGCCGCGGATCGGCGAACTGGGCGAAGGCCAACGTGAGCAGGGCGTCGCCGGCGAGGATGGCGGTGGCTTCGCCGAAGCGCTTATGGCAAGTGGGCTGGCCGCGGCGCAGGTCGTCGTTATCGAGCGCCGGCAGATCGTCATGGATCAGCGAATAGGCGTGCAGCAATTCGAGCGCGCAGGCGAGCGGCAGGGCGGCGGGCGGCATGGCGCCGGCCACGGCCTCGGCCGCGGCCAGGCACAAGAGCGGGCGCAGGCGCTTGCCACCGCCGAGCAAGCCATAGCGCATGGCGGCACGCAGGCGCGCGGCGGGCCCCGGAACCTCGGGCAGGAGAGCGGCCAGCGCGGCGTCGATTTCCTGGCGCCGGCGCGTGAGCCAATCGAGCGCCATGGTGCCGGGCCGCCGCCGAGGCGCTAAGCGCCGCCTTTCTCTTCTTCCAATTTATAGAGGTACTTGACGTTGATCTTGTAGATCAGCAGGTTGGGGCCGTCTTCGCGATGAATCTTCAGGCAATGGCGGTCGTACCACTCGATCACGCCGCGAATCTCCTGGCCGTCTTGCAGCACCAAGACCATGGTCGTCTTGGACTGCATCTGCTTGACGTAATAGAAGGCTTCGGCGTTGGTTTGCTCGGGCGGGACGGGCTTTTTCGCCAGCCGATGCGGGGCGCCGCCGATGGGCGGGGCGGGGGCGGGCGCCTTGCCGGCCATCTGCTCGCGAAAGCCGGAAAGAGAGGGGCGAATCAGTTTACGGTTGGCGATGACTTCGCTTTCATCCTTGCCGGCGTAACCGCCAGGGCCGCGCCGTGGCGCCAAGTCGCTGGGAGATGCCATAGGAATGCTTCTCCAATCCTTGCCGGTGTGCTTAGGAGCTCGCCAACCGCAGCGCCCAGGCTTCAAGCGCCAGCCCTCGCTGCGCGTTGCGCCGCGCCGCCATGAGAATGCGATCGGCTTCCTCGGTGGCCAGCGCCAGTTTCCGCACGTTGAAGGATTGTGCCAGGCTCGTCAACTCAACCCGGCTGTCCAGATTACGAAGCACCTCGGACCGGCCGGCAAGCAGGTACAAAATATCTTGCAGCAAACTATAAAGAATTTCGAGGAGTGATTCAAGTCTTTCCTTGCCTGGCCGGCCGGCGAGCCCGGCCTGTCCGGTGAGCTGAAAAAGCGGCGCCCAGGAGCGGCCTTCGGCGGCGGCGGCGAGCAAAGTCAACGCCTGGCGCCGCAACTCGCGATAGGCGGCGGGATCGAGGCGCAGGGCGCGGCCGGGACGGCCCTCTGCCCAGCGGGCCAGGGCGTCGCGCTCGGCAGCGGCCAGCTCGGGGCGGCGGGTGGACAGCCAGCGCGCCATCGCCGCCGGATCCGAGACCGGGGCCAGGGAGAGCAGCAAGGCGCGCGAGCGCACGGTGGCGAGCAGCTCGAGGGGATTTTCGGCGAGCAACAAGAGCGCGGTGCGCGGCGGCGGCTCCTCGAGGGTTTTCAGCAGCGCCGCCTGCGTCATCCAGCGAGCGCGGTCGAAGGCGGGGACGACGACAGTCCAGAAGCGGCCGAGAGCGCTGCGCCGCTGGCCGCGCTCGCCGATCAGGCGCGCCTGCGCCATGCCGAGGAAATCGCCGTCGGGAGGGAAGACCTCGATTTCGGGGTGGACGCGCAGCACGAGCGGCGCCTCCTCGCGCGCCCGCGTCTTCACTTGCTGTTCGCGAAAGTCGAGGGCGGCGGCGGCCAAGGCGTCGAGGTCGCGCCACTGCGGATCGAGCTGGCGGCAACTGGGGCAGACGCCGCAGAAATCGCCGGGCTGGGGCGGCTGCTGACAATTGAGCGCCAGGCCGACCATGATGGCGAGCGTGGTTTTGCCCACGCCGGCGGGTCCGGCCAAAAGCAGCGCACGGTTCATGCCGTTGGCGGCGATCAAGGCGCGCAGACGGGCGACGGTTTCCGCATTGCCGACGAAGTCGCTGAAAGGCATGGCTCGACCTAGGGCGCGGGCGTGGGCGGCGCGGAGGGAAGGGGCGCGGCGGGCAGATGCAAGCGGGCCGCGACCGCGGCCCAGACACGCTGCCGCACTTCCTCGATTGTGCCATCCGCGGCGATCAGGACGCAGCGCTCGGGCTCGCGGCGGGCGATGGCGCGATAGGCGGCGGCGACGCGGGCGGCAAAGGCGGCGCCTTCGGCCTCGAAGCGGCCCTCGGCGGAGCGCTGGCGGCGCAGCCGCTGCTGGGCGCGGGCCAGCGCCGCCGCCGGCTCGAGATCGAGGATCAGCGTCAGATCGGGGCGGCAGCCGCCGCACAGGAGGCGATCCAGTTCGCGCACGAGCTCGATGCCCAGGCCGCGAGCCGCGCCCTGGTAGGCTTCGGTGGCGTCGGTGAAGCGATCGCAGAGGACGATTTCGCCGCGCGCCAGGGCGGGAGCGATGACGCGCTCGACGTGCTGGGCGCGAGCGGCGAAGAGGAGCGCGAGCTCGGCGCGGGGCGCGGGCGGATCGCCGTCGCGTCCGAGCACCCAGCCGCGGACGGCCTCGCCGAGCGGCGTGCCCCCCGGCTCGCGCGTGACCAGCACGGGACGCGGCAGCGCCGCGGCCAAGAGCTCGAGCTGGGTCGTCTTGCCGCTGCCATCCACGCCCTCGAAGGTGATGAAGAGGCCGGCGGGCATGTGGGGACCATGCTAGCAGGGGAGGGGGTAGGGTGTAGGGCGTAGGGAGTCGCAGAGGGGAGGCGAGAGGGGAGGCGCCCGGCGCGAGGGAGGGGGTGTACAGGTGGGCAGGGAGGAGCGAGGGGCGGGGGAGGGGGCGGCGTAGTAAAGTTTGGGCATGGGAACCGGGGGCAAGGCGCGCGTTTTGGTGGTGGACGACGAGGCGCACGAGCGGCAGGGATTGACGGAGCTGATTGCCGCCTGGGGCTACTCGGTGGAGAGCGCCGCCGACGGCATGCAGGCGCTGGAGCGGCTGGCGGTTTCGCCGGCGCACGTGGTGGTGACCGACATTCGCATGCCGCGCCTGGACGGGCTGGAGCTGCTGGCGCGCGTGCGGCAGAGTTACGGCGACCTGCCGGTGATGGTGCTGACCGGGCAGGGCTCGAAGGAGGCGGTCGTCGAGTGCCTGCGCCTGCGCGCGAACGATTACATCGAGAAGCCGATTCGCGGCGAGGAACTGAAGCAGCGGCTGGCGGACCTGGCGGAAGGAGCGGGGCGCGGGGAAAGCGGCGACGGGCGCGGCGAGCCGCGGCCGGAGGCGGAGGAATTCGAATTCGCCGGGCAATCGGCGGCGGTGCAAGAGATTCGGCAACTGATCCAGCAAGTGGCGCCGACGACGGCGAGCGTGCTGATCACGGGCGAGAGCGGCACGGGCAAGGAGGTGGTGGCGCGGCGCATCCACCAACTGAGCCCGCGGCGGGAGCGGACGTTTTTGGCGGTAAACTGCTCGGCGATCCCCGAGAGCTTGATGGAGAGCGAACTTTTCGGGCACGAGAAGGGCGCCTTCACCGGCGCGGTAGAGCGGCGGGCGGGATGCTTCGAGCTGGCCGAGGGCGGCACGCTGCTGCTCGACGAGATCGGGGAGATGCCGATGCCGACGCAGGCCAAGCTGCTGCGCGTGCTCGAGGACCGGCGCTTGCGGCGGCTGGGCAGCAAGGCGGAGATGCCGGTGAACGTGCGCGTGCTGGCGGCGACCAATAAAGATCCCAACAAGGCGGTGGCGGGCGGGCAACTGCGCGCCGACCTTTATTACCGCCTCAACGTCTTCCATCTGCACCTGCCGCCGCTGCGCGAGCACGCCGAGGATCTGGAACTGCTCTGCGCCAGCTGGCTGCGCCGCCTCAACGCGCGGCACGGGCGGCGAGTGGAGGGCATCGCGCCGGCGCTGATGGCGACTTTCCAGCGGCACAGCTGGCCGGGCAACGTGCGCGAGCTGCGCAACGCGCTGGAGCGGGCGGTGATCGTCTGCGAGGGGCGGCTGCTGGAGCCGCGCCATTTGGCCGCCGACTTCGGCCGCGCCCGCCCGGTCTTCGAGGACGACGCGCACAGCGTGCGCGTGGCGGTGGGCACGACGGTGGCGGAAGCGGAGCGGCTGCTGATCCTGAAGACGCTGGCCGGAGAAGGCAACAACAAGACGCGCGCCGCCGAGCGGCTGGGCATCAGCCTGAAGACCTTGCAGAACAAGCTCAAGGAATACGGCGCCGCCGCGCGCGCGGCCGCCAGCGCCGCCGAGAACGCGGAGGGCGGCCACTAATCGCCGGCCGCGGAGCGGCGCGGAGCCATGAGGCTCAAAACCAAACTGATCATCGCGCTCTCGCTGCTGGTCCTGGTGGTGGTGGCGACGGCGAGCGGCCTCTATCTGGCCAGCATTCTGCGCGAGCAGATGAGCGGCATCTACGCCAACGCCGACTTCGTCTCGCGGGAGATCTTCAACGAGGTGCGGCAGGAGGTGCAGAGCGCCGCCGCGGCCGGGCTGGTGGATTTGCGGCAGCCCGCGGACGCCGAGCAATTCATGAGCGGCTTGGATCAGAGCGCCTCGCTGACGACGCTGATGAACTCGGCGATCGGCTATCCGGTGACGAGCGCGGTGCGCGACGTGGCGGTGGTGAACGCGGACGGGCGAGTGCTGGCGGATTCCGATCCGCAACTGGTGGGACAGATTCTGCCGCCGCGCAGCCAACTGCAGGCGGTGACGGGGGGCAGTTGGTGGCGGCAGTTGCAAGCGATCTTCGGCGCGGAGGAAGTTTACGAGGTTTCGCTGCCGCTGCTGCTGGGCACGCATCCGCTGGGGGCGATTCGCGTGGGGGTGGACACGGCGCTGGTGCGGGCGGCGCTGGCCTCGCGCATCCGCGCGATCAGTTTCTACGGGCTGCTGATCGTGGTGGTGGCGACGCTGCTGGCGGTGGCCTTCAGCGACTTCGCGCTCTCGCCGCTGAACGCCTTGAGCGCGCAACTGGACCGAGTGGCGCGGGGAGAAGAAGCGGCGCTGGGGACGGCGCGCTGGGGCAGCGAGGTGGGGCGGGTATCGTCGAAGATCGAGCTTTTGGGGCGGCAGATCCAAGACGCGCGACAGATCTATACCCACCTGCAAGAGAGCGTGACGCAGGTGCTCGAAGGGCTGGAAGAGGGGGTGGTGCTTTTCGGGCCGGACGGGCGGGCGCTGATGGCGAGCGCGGCGGCGCAGCGCTTTCTGGCGATGGCGCCGGCGCAGGTGGTGGGGCGGCCGGTGGAGGAGGTCTTTCCGTCGCAATCGAGCTTGGATCGCGCGGTGCGAGTGGCGGTGCAGCAGGAGACGACGCTGGGGCTGCGGGAAGTGGAGCGGCAGCCGGGCGCGCGGCGTCTGCTGGCGCGCGTGGACCGCCTGGGCGAGGGCGAGCGGGCGAGCGCGCTGCTGGTGCTGCGCGACGCCGAGCGGGTCCACCGGCTGGAGGATTTGGTGGAAGTGGCGCGGCGGCTTTCCGCGGTGGGCCGGCTGACGCACGGGGTGGCGCACGAGGTGAAGAATCCGCTGAACGCGATGGCGATTCACCTCGATCTGCTGCGCGCCAAGGCGCAGGGGCAGGGGCTCGAGCAGCACCTCGACATCATGCGGCACGAACTGGACCGGTTGGATTGGGTGGTGAAGACGTTTCTCGATTTCACGCGTCCGGTGGAAGTGCGGCTGCGGCCGGTGGACTTGGCGGAAGTGGCGGCGGGTGTCCGCGACCTGGTGGCGGACGAAGCGGCAACGCGGGGCATCGAAGTGGAGGTGGAGAGCGAAGGGCCGGTGATGCTGTGGGCGGATCGCGACCTGGTGGAGCAGGTGCTGCTGAATCTGGTCAACAACGGCATCGAGGCCAGCGCCGACGGGCTGGCGAAGGCGAACGGGCGGCGCGGCGGCGGGGCGCGGGTGGTGATGGCGGTGGGGCGGGAAGGCGACGAGGCGGTGGCGCGGGTGCGCGATCAGGGGGCGGGCGTGGAGGAGGAGATCCGCGACAAGATCTTCGACCTTTATTTTTCGACCAAGGCCAACGGCAGCGGCCTGGGGCTGGCGATCGCGGCGCGGGTGATGCAGCTTCATAATGGTTCGATCGAACTGGAGCCGAGCGACGGGACGGAGGCGGGCGCGACGTTTTGCCTGCGCTTTCCCGTGCGGGAGGGCGCGGCGGCGGAAGCGGCGGCGGAAGAGGGGGCGGAGGCGGAGGCATGAGTCCAGGGGGAGCGGTTCGATTGCGAGTGGGCGCCGGCTTGGCGCTGGCGCTGGGGCTGCCCTTCGCCAGCGGCGGCTGCTTCATCTTCAATCATGCGAAGCCGCAGCCGCCGACGCTGGTGATCAACCAGCCGATCGTGCTGAGCTCGGCGCCAGTGGTGAATGTGGCGACGCCGGCGCCGCCGCCGGTGGAGGCGCCGCCGGTGGAGACAACGATCACTCCGCCGCCGCCGGCGCCGGCGCATCGAGCGCGGCGGACGGCGCATCCGCGGCCGGAGCGCGAGGCCAAGGAGACGCCGCCGGCGGCGCCGCCGCCGGTCAATCCCGCCGACTTGCCGCAGTTGACCACGAAGCTGTCGCCGCAGGAGACCGAAGAGCGCCGGCGCTCGACGAACGAATGGCTCGACGCCGCGCAACACGATCTGCAACTCGTCGCCAACCGCAACTTGGCGGCGCCGCAGGAAGCCAACCGGCAGCAGGCGAACGAGTACATCCGCCAGGCGCGACAGGCGCTGGACCAGGCCGACGTGGTGCGGGCGCAGAATCTGGCGCATAAGGCGCTGGTGCTGGCGGAGGCGATTCTCAATGGCGTGGGGTAGATAGAAAAACGCTCATGGGTGCATGGGTCGAGGCTCATGGCTCTTGGGTCATGGCGGAAGTGGCGGCTTGCGCGGCTGTGGCTGTGGCAGCTTCGGCGGCGGCGTATCCGGCGATTTCTTCCATATAGCGGTGAAAGAGGACGGCGCGGCGGGCGGTGAGATAGCTCGAGGCGGTGAGGCGGCGCGCCTGCTTGAGGAGGCGATAGGTCGAGCTCATCACGCCGGCGGGGGGCGGCAGGTCGGGCGCGGCGCCGGCATCGGAGCCGGCCGCGGACGCCGGTCCGGGGTCGGGGCCGGTGCCGGTGGCTGATTCACCGGGCGCGGCGGCGGGGACGGGCGGGTTGGCGAGGTAAGCGGAGTAGGCGGCGAGCCCATTGGGATTGAGGGCGAATTTGAGCATGGCCAGGGCCATGCGATCGTCGCCATTGAGAGCGGCGTTGAGGGAACCGGTGACGAGCATGGCGGAGGAGCAGAAGAGGTGGTTGGCGAGGTCGGCGGCCATCCAGCGGCGGAAGGCGGGGTTGCGCTGCCAGCGGTAGAGGCTGGTGGGTGACACACCGGCTTGGCCGCAAAGGTCACGGATGCTGGCCGCAGGCTCTTCATTTCGCAGGACTTCGAGCAATTTGCGCTGGGCGGCGGAGGGCTGAAAATTTGTGCCACCACTTTGGGGGGAGGCGGGTTGGAGCGCGGGTGAAGCCATGGTGTGTTTCCTTAGGCGGACGCGGACGGCTTGGCGGCTGCCAGCAGGCGGCGCTGGGCGGCGGCTGGGATGCCCGAGACCGTAATGGGGTGGGTCATTTCCTGTTTACAGTGAGTCGTGCGGGACTCACTCTGACTGGATGCAGGGCTGGGCCGAAAGGGTTGCCTGGCGGATGCGGGAGGCCGCGCGGTGGATTTTGTGAGTACCCCCTCGGAGAGGGGGATGGAGCTGGGGGGGTACTGATTGCTCGTTGAGAACCCGCTGGGCTTGGGAGCCGGGCCCAGTGACTATCGTCGGCGCCGAGTGGCAGTTCGCCGATCGTAACGCGAAATAGCGACTGATTTGCCCGGCGCGCTTAGGCGTGGCGGTCGGCGTAGATCTCCTCGAGGAAGCTGTCGAGGTCTTCATCCTCGGGCCAACCGCCGGCGAGCGCGCGGGGATCGTCGAGGGGCTTTACGTTTTGCGTGGCGGCGAGTTGCTCCAGGGAGTTCGATTCGAAGAAGGTTTGTCCTCCCATGCGCGAATAATCGATTGGCGTCAGAGAATCCAACGCCAGTTCGTCCGTGCGGCCGGTGTTCGGGTCGAGCATTGCGTGGCCGCTGGCGCGAACCGGGTTGCGCAGCGCGGCAGAGACGACTCCGGCTTGCTCTGGCGTGAAACGGCACATGACGGCGGCGCCGAACGCGGGACGGATGCGGCAGCGGCCACGCTCGGCTGTCTCTGAGTTTTGGACGCGGCTGACGGAAAGGCGATTCTCCTTGCCTTGGCATTGTGGCGCACAAATTATTTGGATGCCATACGTTCAGTTCAACGGGAGCCTAACGGATCAGTGCGGACGCTAAAGAATTGGGTGGCGGACCGATTTGGGAGCTGGGGCTGTGGCGGCCAGGGAAGGCGGGGTTGCGCTGCCAGCGGTAGAGACTGGTGGGTGACACACCGGCTTGTCCGCAAAGGTCACAGAGCTTCGAGCAGTTTGCGCTGGGCGGCGGAAGGCTGAAAATGTGTGCCACCACTTTGGGGGGAGGCGGGTTGCAGCGCGGGCGAAGCCATGGTGGTCTCCTAGGCGGACGCGGTGTCGGCGGGCGGCGCGGGCGCGGGCGATTGCGCCATGGCGAGGGGGACGCAGCCGGTGAGGAACCAATACGAGAGCAGTTCGCGGGTGATCCAGGCGCGGAATGCCGGACGGCGGCGCCAGCGATAGACGGTGCCGCGGGCGACATGGGCGCGGCGGCAGAGTTCGCGAATGCTGACGTCGCGCTGCTGGCGCTTGGCAGTGGCGACCAGGCGGCGCTGCGCTTCGGTGGGCGTGTAGGCGGCGGCGTTGGCTTGCGCCGCGGCCGCCTCGGCGATCATGGCCTCGAACGTAGCCACGGCCAGGGCGCGCGCGGCTCGCGCGTCGTTGCTGGGGTGTGACATGGGCATGCCCTCGTTTTCGTCAGAGTGAGTCGGTGGCGACTCACTCTGACTGGATGCCCTGGTTGGCCGAGAGGGTTGCCTGGAAGCGAAGGACCGCGCCCCGGCCACGGCCCCCGCGCCCGGCGGGCCCTAGGACAGCAGCAGGCAAACCCCCGGCCCCCCCCTCTCTGGGGGAGCTGCTTACGATTGCGCGAGAGCCATCGGCCGGCGAGCTGGCGCGCGGACCGGGCGCTCGGTTAGTTATTCGATGAGGTCGGCTTCGCGCAGAGGCTCGAGCACGCCGTTTTGGAGTTTCGATTGGTCGAAGCCGGCGGGGGATTCCGCGTGGATGGTCACGTCGACTTCGCCGGCCATATCGGCGAGGTTGGCGAGGGCATTCCAGGCCTTGAAGAGCGCGTTGCGGTCGGCGCGGAGTTGAAGGTCGAGAGTTTTCTGGAGGGCCGGTGAGGGCGCGCCGGGCGCAGCGGTTGGGATTGGGGCGTTCAAGGGACCGGGGGCCGGCGCCGCAGGGCCACCGGCGGGCGGTTGCGGAGTGGTTTGGACCGTCGGCGGGACCGCTTGGGGCAGGAAGAGGAAGCCGGCGTCGAGATCGATCTCATCGGCGCGGAGCGGGAAGCCGATGCGAATTTGCGACGGCGCGACGCGGTAAACGCCCGCGGAGAGTTGCGGCGGGGGACCCGCGTAGTAAGCGAAGAGGCCGGCGTGGGCCCCCTTGGCGAGGGCGTCGCAAAGGGCGGAGTCGTCGGCGAGGCGGGTGAAGCCGAGGATAGAGAAGAAGCCGTCACGGATCTCGGCGGTGGAGATGGCGAGGGCGGGGGGCTGACCCTGGCCGAGGCGGAAGAGGTCGATGATTTTGCCGGGAGCGAGGCTAGTGAAGACGCGGCGGTGGAGGTCGATGAGCATTTCCATCAGCCGATCGTGGATGCGCGCGCGCTTCATTTCGTCGAGGCGCGCGGAGACGGAGCGGCCGCCGATAGCGACGACGTCGATCGAGATGCCGCCGTTGAGCTTGGGCAGCCAAACCTCGGAGTAAAGCTTGAGCAGGGCGGCTTCGACCGAGGCTTCCTCGGTTTTTTGCTTTTCTACGAGCTGGGATTTCTGCTCGTCGGTGAGGTTGTGCTGCCTGGCCTTTTGCTTTACGCGATCAATGGCGAGCAAGTAGCGGACGGAGCGGCGGAGGGTTTCGACCTCGGCGGCGGCGGGAACGGCGAGGCCGAGCCCGTTGCGGTACTGGCGCGGCTTGTCGCCGCAATTTTCGAACAGCTCGGCGGCGAGGCTCTGGCGCTGGGGCTTGGGCTGGCCAGCGAAGTCGAGGGGGAGATAGGCGACGAGGAATTCGGGCTGGCGATCGGGGATGGCGGCGGAATTCGGCGGCCAGATGCAGGCGTTGCGCGCGGCTTGCTTGCCGCCGCTGGCGATGCGTTCCTCGATCAGTTCGCGGATGCGCTCTTCGACCGCGTGCTCGCTGCGGGAGATCGATTCGGCCTCTTGCTCGACCAGGAGGGTGACGTTGGGGTCTTTTTTGAAGCAGTAGCGGACGCCGTCGAAGTGCAGGTAGAGGCACTGCTCGCGCAGGTCCTTGAGGCAGGCTTGGGCGGTGGTGGAATCGAGATCGGGACCGACACAGGCCTGCAAAAGGTCTTGTTCGCCGATACCTGGAGGCAGCAGATCGGAGGTGCCGCCGCCGGGGCGGCGCAGGCCGCCGAAGGAGTACATGAGTATGGCGGTGGCGAGGCGGGAGGCGGGACGGCGGCCGGACTCGGCGGGCGACTCCTTGGCGCGGCGTTCGTCGATGCGGCGGGCGCGGGCATTGGCGCCGATGAGGTCATGCTCGAGGACGGGCTGGAAATCGGGCTGCTGGCCGACCTCCTTGAAGAAAGCGAGGCGGACTTCGGCGTCGTGGAGAGGAACGTCGCCGGGACCGAGGAGGGCGCGACTTGCGCCTTCACGATGGGCGGCGCGGAGGCAGGCGGCGAGGAAGCGGAGGGCGCCGCGTGTGCGCTGGAAATCGGGGATGGCGGCCCAGCGCTCGCGCATGAGGTCGATGAGGGCGGGGTGGAAGGGAAAGGCGGCGCGGATGCGGTCGCGGAGGGCGAGGCCGTCGCCTTCGGCGGCTTGCCGCTCGGCGACGGTGAGGGCGTAGGAGCGGCGCATCTGGGTGACGGTTTCCTGGAAGGCGGTGGCGGCCGGGGTAGCGTCGGCTGGCGAGGGCATGACGTCGAGGAGGCGACGGCGGACGACGGCGAGGATTTCGTCGCCGGCGACGGGCTCGCGGAGCTGGTCCTTGCGGGCGGCGAGGTGGTCGAGGGTGTGGAGGATGTTGGTGTATTCGATGGCTTCGCGCTGGCTCGACTGGAGGGAATAGACGAGGACGGAATTCGGGCTATTGGCGACGGCGACGGTGAGGCGCTGGAGGAAGGCGAGGGTTTCGTCGCGAAGGGTAGTGTCGTGGACCTTGATGCCGCCGACGGAGATCAGATGATTGAGAACTTCGTCGAGCAGGATGAGGTTGGGACCGGCGCCGAGGAGGGCGATGATTTCGTCGGCGCCGGGGGCGACGCGCGCTTCGTCGTGCGCGCGCAAGCGGTCGTAGCCGGCGCGTTGGCCGAGCCCCCAGGCGAGCCATCCCCACATGGTGCGGGGGCGGAGGTTGTCGCCGGGGACGGACTTGCCATTGAGGGGATCGAAGAATTGGCCGTCGAAGACGGCGGTGCGGACGCCGGTTGGGCGCGCGAGGGCGGCGGCCTCGGGGATGGCGTCGAGGGCGGCGCGGGCGCGGCCGGCGTGGAAGAGAGCGGCGAGGGTATGGGATTTGCCGCCGCCGAATGGCGTCACGAGCTTCATGACGCGGTTACCGCCGCCGCCGGCGAGGCGCGAGAGCGAATCTTCGAGGAGAGAGCGCAGGCCTTGGGTCAGGTAGGAGGCGCGGAAGAAGTGTTCGGGATCGCGATAGACGGCGGGGACCGTGGGGCTGCCGTCGGCGAGGGGACCGAGGTCGAGGGCGAAGACATCCTCGGAGAAATCCTTGGCGAGCACGTCGGGGTGGAGGCGAACAAGCGCGAGCCATGGCTTGAGCGGGGCGGGGATGGCGGCGGTGGTCATGAGCGGCTGCGAAGGACTAGCTCAATTTAGCCCAAGGCGGCACGCGGACCAAGCGACAAAGCGGCTTGGTTGCGCTTTCGCGCGGCGAGGCGGCTAAACTAGCTAACCATGGCCGCGACGACGCCCGTGCCGGTGAACTCAGCGCTGATTGAGTGGGCGAGACGGGAGAGCGGGTATTCGGTCGAGGCGGTGGCGCGGCGCGTGGGTGTGAAGCCCGCGCGGCTGGAGGCGTGGGAGGCGGGCGAGCGGCAGCCGACGGCCCGACAAGTGGGCTTATTGGCGCGCGCGCTGCACCGCCCCCTGAGCGTGTTTTATCTGCCGCGGCCGCCGCGCGTCCCGGAGTTGGCGAGGCAGTATCGGCGGCTGCCGGGGGTGGCGCCGGGCGAGGAGCCGCCGGAGTTGCGGCTGGCCTTGCGGCGGATGCTGGCGCGGCGCGAGGACTGGCTGAACTTGGCGGGCGAACTGGGGTGGGAGGCGGCGGATTTTCGGTTGCGGGCTCATCTGCAGGAAGAGCCGCGAGCGGTTGGGACGCGGCTGCGGACCGCGCTGGGCGTCGATAGCGATATGCAGAGGGGGTGGCCCAACGCTTGGCGCGCATGGGCGGGCTGGCGCGAAGCGGCGGAACAGGCGGGTGCGCTGGTCTTTGTTTTTAGCGGAGTCGGATTGGAGGAGGCGAGAGGGTTGGCGCTGCCGCAGGCGGTGCGGCCGGTGGCGGCGGTAAACAGCAAGGAGGGGCCGGAGTCGAAAAGTTACACGATGCTGCACGAGTTGGTGCACTTGATGCTGGCAGCGGCACGGGAGGAAGCGCCCGCGATGGAGGAGAAACGCTCGGCGCCGGAATGGTCGCGGGTGGAGCGTTTCGCGGAAGTGGCGGCAAGTCATGCGCTGGTCGAGGAAGATGCTCTACGAGCGGCGGCGGGGGCGGCAGGCCGGGTCGCGCATTGGGACATTCAAGGGGTGCAGCGGCTGGCGCGCGGTTTTCGCGTATCGCCGCTGGCGATGGCGACGCGGTTGCGCGAGTCGGGATACATGGACTGGGCGGGTTATGGCCGCTGGCGGAGGCAGTGGGAGGCGCATGTGGCGGCGCTGCCGCCGCGCGCGGGCGGCTTCGCGACGCCGGCGGAAAAGGCGGTGAGCCGCGGGGGGAGAAGTTTTGCGCAGCTAGTGCTGGAGGCGCTGGCGGCGGACCGCATCACCTCACTGGACGCGGCGCGGTACTTGGACCTGCGGTTCGAGCATTTCGGCGAGTTGCGAGAGGTACTGGCGCACTCGGGCGGCGAGGGCGCGGGCGCATGAGCGGGGGCGGGCGCGGAGTTTATTCCATCGACACGAGCTCGCTGATCGATTGGCACGACCGCTATTACCCGGTGGATGTTTTTCCTGGGTTGCAGGAACGGTTGGAGGAGTTGGCGGGCGCGGGGCGATTGGTGGCTGCGGCTTTGGTGCGCGAGGAGGTGGAGAAGGTCGGGACGAGGGCGTTGGGCGACTGGGCCGCGGGGCGGAAGGGAATTTTCGTCGCCACGGAGACGATTTTGGCGGACGCGCTGGAGATTCAGAACCGGTTTGCGGGGTTGCGGGATCCGAGGGCGGAGTACGAGGAAGCGGATGCGTACGTGATCGCGCTGGCGCGGCAGCGCGCGGGCGTGGTGGTGACGCAGGAGACGGCGGCTGGCGAAAAGCGAAACCCGAAGCGGACGCAGTACATTCCGGATGTTTGCCGCGCGCTCGGTGTGGATTGCATTGGGCTGTTGGGGCTATTGCGGCGCGAGGGCTGGCGGTTCTGACGGGTCGGCTGGCGGCTAAGTGTCGGCGCGAGCGGCGAAGAGCGAGGGCTCGTCGCCGGGGAGGGAGACGACGCTTTTCCAGTTGGCGGTGAGCTTGGCGAGGGCCGAGAGCTCGGCGGAGGGGGAGACGCTGGCGAGCTCGCCGCCCTTGAGGGCGGGGCCGGCGAGGGCTTGGGCGGCGAGGCGGAGCTGCTCGACGTCGGGACGGGCGTCGCGGAGGAAGGCGGGAATTGCGGTGGGGTGGTTTTCCATGAGCCAGATAAGGCGATGCAGGGCGTCGATGAGGGGAGCGGGCTGGCCGCTCTCATCGGGGAGCGCAAGGGCGGCGTGGCGGCCGCGCTCGGCGTAGTCGCGGAGACGGTAGCTGGATTTCTTTTTTTCGACAAGGGCGAGGGGGCCGGCGGCGAGGCCGCGGGGACCCTCGAGCTCGACGTGGGTGCCGTTGGCGAAGATGATGGCTTCGCCGGCGTCGAGGGCGGCGTGGCGGTAGGCATAGCGCCAGAGGATGTAGAAGCGGGTGGGAGGGTCCACGCCGGCGAGGCTGGTTTGAGACGAGGGCGCGCCGACAGTTTTCGAGAGGCGGGCGAGGATGGCGTCGAGGACGGCGGCCTCGACCTCGGCGAGGAAGCGCTCGGCGCGGACTTCTTCGCCGTTGGCGTATTCGACGCGATCATAACGGGTGAAGGCGCGAAGGCCGGCGCCGACGCAGGCAATGACGAGATCGGCGCCGGTGATGCCCATGTCCCAGAGCTCCGAGACGCGCGCGCGGACGATGCGCTCGAGCTCGGCGCGGACGTCGTCTTCGAAGCGGCCAGTGCCGGCCGCAGTGGCGCGCTTGCGGGCGACAAGGAAGATGCTGGAGGCGAGGGCAGCGGAATTCATCGCGCGCAGGCGCGCACCCATTTCGGTGTCGAGCGGCCAGGCTTCCTCGATCTCGAAGCCGGCGGCGCGGAGGGCGTTGACGAGGGTGGCCCAGCCGAGGGTGGTTTTGTGCGCATAGACGAGGACGAGCGGGGCGCCGGGCTTGAGGACGCGATGGGCTTCGGCGAGGGATCGCGCCATAGCTTGCTCATAGAATTGGTTGGCGTTGGCCTTGCTGCCGGCGTGGCGGGTGGCGTCGGCGACGGCCTCGTCTTTTTTGGGCGTGAGCTCGGCCCCGAAGTGCTCGGGATAGAGATCGCCGACGGTGCGCTTGAGCCAGACGTAGAAGAAGTCGGAGATATCGGCGTAGGGGACGTTGTCGTAGTAGGGCGGGTCGGTGACCACGGCGTCGAAGAAGGCGTCGGGCCAGGGGAGGTGGGTGGCGGAGCCACGGGCGACGGTGGCGGGGCTGCCGGAGTCCGCTTCCCTCTCGATCACTTTGGCGACCCACTCGACGGCTTCACGCGCGTCGCCGGAGGCGCCGCCGAAGGGGTTTGCTTCGGCGAAGTCCCAGAGCATGGGGAGGGCTTGGCGGCCGAAGGTGTTGGCCACCTTTGTGTAGCCGGAGTCCCAGTGGCAGAGGCTGCTGCCGCGATCGGCGATGCGGTCCACGACGAGGGCGAGGCAGGTGGCGACAGCGGCGGCGCGGTCGGCGGCGCAGCCGCGGGCGGCCAACTCGTCGCGCGCGGCGCGGAGGGCGGCAGCGAAGGCGCGCAGCGCGAGGAGCTGGCGCGGGGCGAAGAGGTCGGACCAGCGCACGAGCCCGTATGGCTGAACGCGGAAGCCGAGGGTGCCGGGAGGAGGTAGTGGCTCGGTCGGGGGCGGCGGAAGTGGAGCGGTATCGCGGACAGGGGGCGCCGCCGAGGCCGCTGCGACGAGGTAACGCTTGCCTTTGGCGCCCGCGGCGCAGACGACGGCCATGAGCTGGTGGCCGATGCGGCCGGCGAGGCCTTCGCGCTTGACGTAGCCGGCGTCGGCGAGGGTCCGGCAGAAGGGGCAGGCGGCGTTGCCGCCCTTGGAGAAGTCGGCGGGATCGAAGCCGAGCGCTTCTTCGGTCGCGGCGCTTGCGGCCTCGAAGGCGGCTTGCTGGGCGCCTTTTTTGGCGGTCATCTTGAGCGCGACATATTTGCCGTTTTTTTTGCAGAGCCAGGTTTGGCGGACGAGGGGGACGGTGGCGCCGCAGGCGGGATTTTTGCAGGCGACGGTTCGGGTCCAGAGATAGGCGAGTGGACGGAGGTGGCCAGGGGGGATCTTGCTGTTGGGGACCGTCTTGAACAGGGTCGGGTCGGGGCGGCGGCCCTTGAATTCGGGATCGGGAATGGGCGGGTAGAGGGCACCGATTTGGGATTCGACTTTATCGACGAGCGAGGCACCCCAGTGGCGGACTTCGGCGGCCAGGCCGGCCCAGGTGCCGTTCTCGGCCGAACCCGCGGCGGTCGTGTCGGGCCTGCCATATTTTTGCGGATAGACCAGGGTGCAGAGCTCGATGATGTGGGCGACGGGGTTGAGGTCGAGGGCGAAGGCGTCACAGCCGAGGCGGAGGGCTTCGAGGGGGATGGCGCCGCCGCCGGCGAACATGTCGAGGAGTTTGGGGCGCGGGGCGCGGCCCGGGGCGGCGTCGGTCGGCGCGACGGGATGGCCGGTTTCGGCGGCGAGGCGAGCGGCGTGGGCGGCGAGGATATGGCTGCGGGCCTGCGCGAGCTCGTTGGGCGGCGCCGGGTATTTGCAGAGCGCGACGAGGAATTTGGCGGCATTGGCGCGGCCGAGCGACTGCTTGCGCGAGTCGGAGGCGCCGTTGGGGACGAATTGATCCGCAGGCACGAGGGCGGCATAGACGGCGGCGCGGCAGGCGACGAGCGGACGGCGGGCCCACCAGAGGTGGATGGTCGAGATGTGGCCCTTGCGCAGGGATTTTTCGCGCTTGGCCTCGGCGCTGATCTCGCGGATGGGAAGGAAGTCTTCGATGAGGCGCTTGTCGTCGGTCATCATGTGGGGAGGTCGCGGAGCCGGCGGTTGGAAAGGCGCGCGACGATTTCGTGCGGGGTGGTTTTGGTGGCTACGAGCTTTTGCCGAATTGCTTCGATCGAGGACTCGTCTTCGGGGTCGGCGACACTGGCGCGAAGGGTGCGCAATGCGTTTATTTGCACGTCCATTAGGGCTGCGGCCTCGCTCGGCGGCCAGTGTTTCACGTCGCCGGCGAAAGTTCGTGCGTCGGCTTCGATTCGCCCTCGGGGAGATTCGATGACGGAAACGACCTTGGCTGATCTTGTCAGGTTGTATCTTTCGTGCACCCAGGTCTCGTGGCTCGCGGCTTGACGAGCGTCGTTCACGCCGATCGCGTTGCCAGGGGACTGGTCGGATTTGGCTTCGTGGACGATCACGAGATCGCTTCCGATGGACCAGATGCAGTCGGGCGCGGCGTTCTCCCGCGGGAGATCCGAGACGAAGCCGAGCAGTTCGCCGAGCGCCTTGAGGCCGCGGTGGAAGGCGGTATGTTCGGTCGCCCGGATATCTGCCGAGGCGGCGGCCATTCCCCTTTCGAACTTTTGGCCCGAAAGGCCCAGATTGGCGAGCTTTTTGCCGATGTTTTCGGCGGCAGTGGCCGTGAGCTCGTCTGGCTCGACTGAGCCGGGTGCCGCGACGGCGCCAGCAGCGCGGGCGGCGTGGGCGAACCAGCTGACGGCAGGGCAGCAGTAGCTGGCGCTCAGCAGATGTTCATTTGCGATGGCGGCCCACTTCGGCTTTCCGGTCTCGCGGTGCAGGGCTAGCGCCGCTTCAGCGGCGAGAAAATGCCACCAGCCGCGGTAGCTCCTGGTGCCTTCGCCGCCAAGGGAATCGGCGATGCTTTTTGCGTGTTCGATGGCGGCCTCGAATTGGCGCGCCCACATGGACTCGGTGTAAGAGACTTCCCTTCCCGCCGTTGCCGCCAGGATGGCGGCGCTCTCGTCGGGGGCGCGAGTGGTTTGTTCGCGGTCGCGCGAGATTTCGGCGTCAACTTTGGCCCACTCCGGCCCTTGGGCGAGGAAGGTTGCTTGTAGCTCGCGAAAGTGGTCGGGCGACGTTTCCTGGGAGTTATCGATGCCGCAACTGAGCTCGGCCTGCAGCTCAGGGTTTAGGAGCGCTCGGTGCTCCTGGCGGGCGATGAAGTCGGTGAGGCGCTGGCCCAGGAGGATAATTACGGCGTAATCCATTTCCGAGCGCGTGCAGCGGCCGACGCCTTGGGCGAAGCGGGTAAGGACGCGGTCGCGGAAGACGGCGGTCGCGCCGAGGCGCGACCAGAGGAATTTCTCTTGCAGGTCGGAGCCGACCGGAAAGCCGGCGAGGATGAGAAGACGGCAGGCATCGTCGGGGAGGTCGAGGCCGTCATAGCGCGTGAGCGCAAGTGCGGCCTTGTTTGCCGTTGTGAACGTGTCCGTGCTGTGCTCGATGTCCTGCGCGGTCAGGACCCGGATGCCCGCATTTTGCAACGCGGCGGTAACGGGCTCTATGCCGCGGTGGGTGGGGGAGAGAACAAGCGATCGTTCAATGGATCGTGCCGCCTCGGTTGCTATCGCGAGTGATTCGCGTTCGCCGAGTGCAAGTTGCGGTAAGAGGAAGAGCCGCCTGCCGGTGGTGCGGTTTTGCCACGAGCCGGGCGCGGGGATGCGATCGATCGGGCGGACGCCGGTGATTCGATCGAGGTCGCCGCCCGAGCCCAAGGTGGCCGACATGTAAATGCGCTGTTTGGCGGCGCTGAAGGGCGGGTGCGAGGACGTGGGCGGAATTGGCGGCCGGAGAAGCAGGGAGCCGCGCGACACGTATAAGTTGCACGCGTGGAGGTGGTCTCTGAGGAGCGACCAGGGATAGCGGGCGTTTGACCCGGTCGGTATGCCTTCGTCGAGCACGCGCCGCAGTTCGGGGATTGGGATTGCGCTTGGTGGCACTAGCTCGATCGAGTCGGTTTCACGGTCCTGGTTGATGTCGGCTGTAAATTCCCCGGGGAGCGCAGTGCTTACGAGGTTGAGGATGGACCCGAAGAGCTCAGGTGCTTCTTGTTTTTGGATCTCGAGGGACCACAGACCGGCGATAAAGGGCTCGCTTGCATGAGCGTCGTCGAGAATTATCGTTTGGGCATCGTTGATTCTCGGATTCGTGTTGAAGAGGGCGGAGTAGGTTGTGATCGCGGTTGCGGCCGCAGTTTTGTAGGCCGACCACTCGTGCTGGGGGTAATCATTTTGGGGGCCGGTCAGGAGGGTGGTGTCGATCCCATACTCGCGCGCTTGGGTGTGGACCTGCGCGGCCAACTGGCGTGTGGGACACAGGTACGCGACGCGCTCGTTGTAGGTTTGGCGGCGGTACTCGGCGATGAGGAGGGCGACGAGGGTCTTGCCGGCGCCAGTGGGCAATTCGATTGCGACGTCGCGATTGTTTTTTTTCTGGTCGTACGCCCTAAGTACGTCCGCCTGATGCGACCAAAGGTGTTTTATTTTTGGCGAGCGGCGGCGCAGGCTTTCGAAAAGCTCTTCTGCGTTGGCGGGGCGGCCGCCGCCGCCGGCATGGATCTTAAAGGGCATGGCCCTATGGCTTGGCCGCGGCTTCGATGGCGGCGGCGGGGATGTCGAAGTAGCGCGCGGCGAGGACTTCGCGCTTGGCGTGGTCGAGGACGCGGGCGGGGTTTTGGATGCGCAGGGGTTCGGGGTTGGGGCCGTCGAGGGGGTCCCAGACGACGTAGAGCCAATAGCTGTCGCCGAGCTGGGCGGCCTTGTACCACTCGTTGACGGTGAGGCGGACAACCTTGCCGCGCTGGCGGCCCTTGACCTCGATGCGGCGGATGCCGGCGACGGGATCGCGGTAGCCGGTTTGAGGGTCGGCGGGGCCGAGGCTGCGGACGTCGAAGCCGATCTTGAGGTGGCCGACGCGCTCGCAGGCGAAGCCGCGGCCTTGCTCGTAGGCGACGACGAGGTCTTCGGCGGCGAGCTCGGAGCGGCGGCGAATTTCGGGATCGAGGTCTTCGAAGATCCCGCCGAGCTGCTCCTCGACCGAGCGGGTGGCGGGGACGACGAGGGCGGTGGCGAGATGGCGGACGGGGCCGTGGCGAGCGATGGTGAGGCGGTCGAGGGCGGCGAGGCGCTCGGCGTTGGAGCGTTCGAGGTCGGCGAGGTCGGTCTCGGCGCGCTGGCGCGCGAGGGCGATTTCGGGGGCGGCGGCTTCGCGGGCGCGCAGGGCCATGACGCGGTCCTGGGCGGCGCGGAGGCGGGCGGCGAAGGATTTCTCCAGGTATTCGCGGCAAATCTCGACGAAGCGGGCGCGCTCGCGCCGGCATTCGGAGCGCTTTTCGGCCTGGTAGGTGCTCTTGAGGAAGTCGGCGGCGGCGGCGGGATCGAGGCGGTGAACGGCGGCGGGCGGGGCGGGGTGGGCGGGGAGGTCGACGAAGGCTTCGGCGGAGACGAGCGAGAAGGGCGAGCCGGCGCCGGCGTCGGGGTCGTCGCGGACGGCGACGAGCTCGGCGACGAGGGTTTGGTCCTCGCCCTTGGTGTTCAAGCCGCGAATGGCGGCTTCAAAGAAGTGGAGCACGTAGGGCGCGGCGCATTTGTCGTCCACGAATACGCCGGTGGCGCCGACGAGGGGAGCGAGCTTCGCTTGCAGGCGCTCGTCGAGGGCGGCGTAGAGGGGGTGGCCGGGGCCGACGAGGACGGCGTCGAGATGCTGGTCGGATTCGAGGTGTTCCTTGTGAAACGTCAGCTTGCGGTAGGCGGCGTCGGGTTTGCCGAGGCGGCGGACGGCGGCGAGGCGGTCGGAGCGGAGGTCGGCGGGCACGTGTTCGACGCGCCAGAGGCCGTCGGCGCGGGGATCGAGTTTGAGGCCGAGCTGGGCGGCGGCGTCGCGGAATTGGCGCTCGACGTAGCGGGGCATGAGGCGGCGCTCCTCGGCCTCGGCGTTTTGGCGCTGGAAGCCGGAGAAATCGACATTGGCGCGGGCCAGGGCGATGCCGGTAGCTTGCTCGTAGAGCAGGAGCTTGGCGGGATCGACGCGCTCGATGCGATCGAGGTATTCCTGCAGGCGGCGGGGATCGTAGGCGGCGGCGCGCAGCATGTCGGGCAGGTTGACGTCGTTGAGCGAGAGGACCTCACCGACGACGTCGAAGATGCGATCGGCGAGGACGGCGCGCATTTGATCGAGTTTTTCGAGCAGGCGGGCGAGGATGCGGCCCTCGATGACGTCTTGGCCGTCCTCGGACTCGGCGGCGACGAAGTTGAAGGCGTACACGTCGCGCTCCTGGCCGATGCGGTGGATACGGCCGAGGCGCTGTTCGAGGCGGGTGGGGTTCCAGGGAAGGTCGTAGTTGATGAGCAGGCGGCAGAACTGGAGGTTGATACCCTCGCCGGCAGCCTCGGTGGCGAGGCAGATTTGGCTGGCGGTGCGGAAGTCTTCTTGGGCGCGCTGGCGCTCGTGGGGGTTCATGCCGCCGTGGATTTGGCAGACCGAGTAGCCCCAGCGGAGGAGATGCTCGCGGAGGTGATCGAGCGTGTCGCGGTGCTCGGTGAAGACGAGGAGCTTTCCACGACCGTCTTTTAACTCGGCGAATTCGGCTTTTTTGAGGCATGCGGCGAGGGCGGCGAGTTTGGAGTCGGCGGCCGAGTCGCGGACGCGGCGCGCTTGCGCGCCGAGCTCGCGCAAGGCGGCGATTTCGGCGCGGACCTGGTCGAGCTCGGAGGCGGAGGTGACCTCGCCGGTGAGGCGGTCGCGGTCGGCGTCGTCGAGGTCGTCTTCGTCTTGCTCGACATCGGCGACGCGGCCTTGGATTTGCGCCAAGCGCTTGGCGAGCTGGGCCGGCGGCAGGGATTCGAGCTCCTCGAGCAGCGCCTGCTGTTTGTCGAGGCGGCGGCGCAGGGATTCGTGAATCGCCTGGGTGGAGCTCGCGAGCCGGCGCTGGAGAACGGTGCGGGCGAGGGCGACGCTATGGCGCTTGGTGCCGGTGGACCCGGGCGTGTACGCCAGGAAATCGTTGATGTAGGCGGTGACCGCCTTGTAGAGGTCGAATTCGGCGCGATTGAGGCGGAAGGGAAGCGTCCGGGCGTGGCGATCGGGAAAGAGGCGGCGGCCTTGGAGGTCCTTGAGGTCTTCCTTGAGGCGGCGCAGGGCCCAGGGGCAGTCTTCGCCGAGGCGGAGGACGTCGCGGCGAATCTCGGCGGCGCGGCTGCCGAGGCGGTTGGGCTCGGGAAAGAGGTCTTTGTCGAGCAGGCGGACGAAATGGGCGAAGCGATCGTCGTCGCCGTGGTGCGGCGTGGCGGTGAGCAGGAGGAGGTGATCGGTTTGCGCGGCGAGGCGTTCGGCGAGCTGGTAGCGTTTGGTTTTCTCGACCTCATCGCCGCGGCCGCCGGCGCGCTTGGTGTAGGCGCTGCACTTGTGGGCCTCGTCGATGATTACGAGGTCCCAGCGCTGGGCGCAGACGCGGTCGCGGACGCCCTCCTGCTTGGCATAGTCGAGGGAGGCGATGATTTGCGGGCGGTCCCAGGGATTGATGAGTTGCTGCTGGTCGACGGCGGAGAAGACCAGGTCAAAGGGCTCGCCGAACCAACGCAGGAGCTCGTCTTGCCATTGGATGGTCAGCGGGGCGGGACAAAGAATCAGGATTCGATCTATGGCTTCCCGCAGCTTCATCTCCTTGAGCAGCAGGCCGGCCATGATGGTTTTGCCGGCGCCGGGGTCGTCGGCGAGGAGGAAGCGGAGTTGCGGCTGAGGCAGCATCTTGGCATAGACGGCCTCGATTTGGTGAGGGAGGGTGCGGATGCCGGAGAGGCTGACGGCGAACTGGCGGTCGTGGGCGTAGGCGAGGCGGATGCGCGAGGATTCGATGAGCAGGCGAAGCTGGTCGCCATCCGCGGGCGCGGATTGCGAGGCGCGGTCGGCGGATGCGCCGCGGAGAGCGGCGGCCTCGGCGGCGGTGATGATGGCTTCATCGGGCTCGCCATTGGGAAGACGTACGCGGCATTCGAAACCGGAGCCGATTGGGCGGACGGACTCGAGCGTGACGGGGCCGAGGAAATGGCCGGGCAGCACGATTTTTTGCCCGAGCGGGAACGAGGTTTGCGCGGATAACTGGGCGGCGTCAGCCTGCATCTTTTGGCTCATTGCCAGGTAACGAGGATACACCGCGGCGGTTGCCTCGCGGCGCCCTGTCTCTACGCCACTTCGCCGCCCGCAGGTTGGCGGCGATGAGGGGCGATGGATCGAGGTCGTGGTCGCCGAATCGGGTGAGGACCGCGTAGTGGTGAC
Organism: Terriglobales bacterium; assembly: GCA_050746125.1. Classification (GTDB taxonomy): domain Bacteria; phylum Acidobacteriota; class Terriglobia; order Terriglobales; family SCQP01; genus JAJPKR01. Next base: position 36,111 of record JBOGKX010000002.1, read on the forward strand.
GGCTTATTTGACGCGACGATTGCCGAAGAGGAGGGAGCCGTTATATGCAGTTGAGTCTTGATTACGATGAGCGCTCCAATGTTCTCTATGCGAGCTTTGGTCCGCCCCGGCCCGCGATCGGCGACGCCCTCGATGGCGACGATAGCGTGATCCTGCGCTACGAAGAGAGCAGCGGTCGGATGGTGGGATTCACGCTGGTAGGCATCGCTCGCGGAGGCCCGGCGGGCCTCCGGGCACCTTTGATTCGTGGCGATGTACGGCGCGAGGATCAGGGTATCGGCCGGGACACGCCCTGGCTCGAGCTGCGGATGATGCCGGGAGCAGTGCTCGAGATAGCCCTTCAGGGCAGCGCACGCAAGCTGCGCGTCCCTGTCTCGACGGTGGGAGGCGGCGCCAGCACGGAGGTCGAGCTCGACGCGCTTTTCGCGGGAGCAGCTCGCTAGGCGACGAGGCACAGAGTCTTCGCCCTAGTCGCTCCAAGCGCTAACCATATTTGAGGGAAGTGCTTTGGCCGACCTCGATGATGTAACCGTCTGGGTCGCGGATGTAGCAGCGGATCTCGCCGTACTTGGCAATCGGTTCCGTGAGAAACTCGGCTCCCCGACCTTTCCACAATTCGTAGCACGCTTGAATATCGGCAACGCGGAAATTCATAAAGCTGTTGATGTGGTTCGGGTCGGGGATGCTGAGCGTTACCGTCGGCTTGTCCGGGGTCGGGCCGCCCCCCACGTTCAAAATCATCCAGATATTCGCGAGCTGAAGGTACGGAGGTGCGTTGCCGTCACCCATGGTCAGAATGCGAGCGCCGAATACTTTTTCATAGTAGCGAGCCGATCGCTCGACGTCGGCAACGGTGAGAAAATACGCGATGCTGATCCCTTCCTTCGGCGGCATCTCGTAGCTCTTCTGTTCGATTTGTACGGCGTTCATTGACGACTCCTTTCGATGGAGTGCTCACTTTTCAGCTTTCGAGGAGGAACGAGGATGACGAGGAGCAGGCACACGGAGGCGCAGATGGTGGGTGCGCTCAAGCAGATGGATGCGGGTCGGCGGGCCGAGGATGTGGCGCGCGAGATGGGCGTAACGGCCGGCACGCTGTACGACTGGAAGGCGAAGTACGGCGGCATGGAGGTGAGCCAGGCGCAGGAGGCCAAGCAGCTGCGGGATGAGAACGCGCGGTTACGCGAGCTGGTGGCGGATCTGAGCCTGGACAAGGAAGCACTGCAGTCGGTGCTACGAAAAAACGGATTCAGCTCGTAGCGTAGAAGGCAGCTATCGAGCAGTTGCAAGGGGAGTACGCCTTCAGCCAGCGGCGCGCGTGCGGTCTGTTGTTGCTGTCGGTGGGGACCTATCGGTACCGGTCGCGCCGCGATGATGAGCCGTTGCGGGCGCGGCTGGTCGCGCCGGCGCGAGAGCGCCCGCGGTTCGGTGACCGGCGGCTGCACGTGATGCCGCAGCGCGACTGCGGCAGGCTCAATCACAAGCGAGTGCACCGCCTGTACCGCGCCTGCGGCCTTGTAAGGAAACGGGGGGCAGGTCAGTCGCACGCACTAGATGCTGGGCGTTTGCGTTGCAGCCGGTGGTTGTGGGCGTGGGCTTACGGAGCGGGGTGGAGGGGGGCGCAGGCGCGGGTTTTTTCCCAGGACATGCAGAGGCGGGCGGGGGCGGTGGCGGACTGGCCGGGCGAGGGCGCGACGAGCGAGATCGTGAAGGGGTCCACGGTCTGGTCGAGCGATTCGACGGTCATGGGGATGCGGGCGAAATCATATTGGGCGCCGGGATAGGGGATGCCCCATTCGCCGGTCTTGCGGCTGACGATCAGCGTCCAGCGGGAAAACTCCGGGATCGCGAATAACGTGTAACTTCCGGCAGGGATTTTGGTGTTGCCGATCGTTAAGTCGCCGGTGGTGGTTAGCGCGGTGGCTTCGTTCGCGCCGGCGCGCCAGACTTTGCCGAAGGGCACAAGACCGCCCATGATCTTGCGCGGCGCGCCCGTGCGGGGATCGCGGATCTTCGGCCGGCTATAGGCGATCGCGATCTTGGTGGTCCCGAGCGTCAACTGCGCCGTGCCCGGCGGGCTGGGACGCTGCCGCGGGTTTGCTTGTGCCAAGCCGGCGAGCGCCAGCATCGAGACTAACGCCGTAACGTGAACCCATTTCATGGCGGCGCCTCCGCGCGTCATAGTGCCCTTGGGGTGCCCTTGGGGCGCCCTTGGGGGCGCCCTTGGGGACAAGATAGCAGACGAGGGGCCCCGCCAGGCGGACTGGGCCTAAGGACCGCGCTCGGCCAGGGCCGCGGGACCGGTCCTAATCCCATCCCTGACGAGTGTTGCCGGCCCTGCCGCGACTGGTACCATGGGAGCATCATGCGCGATCGGTCGTGGCGAGGCTTCCGATGCCGGTATTGGGGGGCGTGTTTGGTGCTGGCGGCGGGGATCGCACAGGTCGCCTGCGGGGGCAGCGCCGGCACCACGTCCCGCACGCCGCCACCCCCGCCACCACCCTCGGCGACCCACACGGTCGTATTGAATTGGACGGCCAGCGCCTCGTCGGTCACCGGCTACAACGTCTACCGCAGCCAGACCCCCGGCGGGCCGTACGCGCGCATCAACCCCACTCTCGTTACCCAGACCTCCTACAGCGACTCGAAGGTGCAGGCCAACCAGACCTATTATTACGTGACCACCGCAGTCGACACGCAGGGCGTCGAAAGCGCCTACTCCAATCAGGTCACGGCCAGCGTCCCTAACTGATTCATCCGGGGGGGGATGACATTATGGTAGACGCGGCATCGGGTACCATCCGGAGCAGGCGGAGAGTGTCTTCCCGCGAACGCAAGAATTCTTCACTCGCCGGACCGCCATAATGTGTCCGTAGCCGCAACTGCTTGCATTTCCTGGTTTCCCCGGCCTTTTCGCGGCCGCGGGGAGACAAGGGATTTGGCCCTGAAGCTGCTCGTAGGGACAGTGTCATGGCCAGGGAATTTCTTGATCCACCACTAATTCCCGCCGAACTTCCGCCGCAAGAGGTCATCTTCGGCAGCACCCCGGCGATGCAGGTGGTGCGCAAGACGGTGTCGAAGGCGGCCTGCGCCAACATCCCGGTCCTGATCCGTGGCGAGAGCGGAACGGGGAAAGAACTGGTAGCCACGCTGTTGCATGGTCTATCACCCTGGGCCGCCGGTCCCTTCGTGCGGGTCAACTGCCCGGCCATTCCCGGCACGTTGGTGGAGAGCGAGCTGTTTGGCTACGAGCAAGGGGCCTTCCCCGGGGCCGTGCTCTCGAAGCCGGGGCGGGTGGAGATGGCGAACGGCGGGACGCTGTTTCTCGACGAAATCGGCGACCTCGATCCGATGTTGCAGGCCAAGTTGTTGCGCGCGCTGCAAGATGGGCAGTTCAACCGCCTCGGCTCGCAAATGGACCGGCCCTTGAACGTGCGCCTGGTCTGCGCCACCAGCCGTCCTCTCGAGGAGGAGATGGCCGCCGGCGGTTTCCGCCGCGACCTTTTCTATTGCATCAACGCGGTGATGATCGCCCTGGCGCCGCTGCGGGAGCGCAGCGAGGACATTCCCTGTTTGAGCGACTACTTCCTGATGCATTACAGCCGTAAGTACGCGCGGCGGCCGATGCCGTTGTCGTCGGTGCTGATGAGCGAGCTGCGGCGCCACTCCTGGCCGGGCAACGTGCGGCAATTGGAAAATCTCATCAAGCGCTACGTCATTCTCGACTCCGAGGAAGCGATCATCTCCGAATTGCGGCACTCGAGAGTCGAGCTGGGGCTGCCGGTGGCGAACGGCGGCGGCTCGCTCCAGCAGGTGACGCGCGAGGTGGTGGCGAAGATCGAGCGCCAGTTCATCCTGGGGGCGCTGCAAGCCAACAACTGGAACCGCCGCCAAGCCGCCGGGGCGCTGAACATCAGTTACCGCTCGCTGCTCTACAAGATCAAGGAAGCCGGCATTGCTCCCCACCGGACCCCCTCCGCGCCGCGGGCCAAGGAGGGTGCGTAAGTGCAGGACCTGCATCGCCGGGCCCCCAACTGTCTGGCCGACTACGTGGCCATAGCGCACCGGCGGTGGGCGTGGATCGTGCTGCCCATGCTCGTGGTCGTGGTCGGGGGCGGCTTGGTGGTGGGCCGCATGCCGCGGCTCTACTTGTCGCAGGTGATGATCCTGGTCGAGGGGCAGAAGGTGCCGACCGAGTTCGTCAAGGCGACCGTCAACGGCGACATCAACGACATGCTGAACTCGATCAGCGAAGAGATTCTCAGCCGCACCAGCCTGTGGGCCATCATCCAGAAATACGGACTCTATCAGGATCTGCGCGGCCGGCTGAGCCAAGAGGAGATCGTGAAGCGGATGCGCGCCGATATCCAGGGGCCGAAGCTGGCGACCCTGTCGCCGACCGACCCGACGCCGAACCGCGATGGCGGCGCCTTCACCATCGCCTTCGAGGGGCGCAGTCCGCAGCAGGCGCAGGACGTGGCCCGCGAGTTGGGCAACCTCTTCATCGCGGAGAACCTGCGGGTGCGGCAGCAGCAGGCGAAGGGCACGGAGAATTTCATCGGCGTCGAGTTGGACAAGGCGCGGCAGACGCTGCAAGGCGAGTCGAGCAAGCTGGAAGCGCTCAAGAGTCAATACATGGGCAGCCTGCCCGAGCAGCAAGCCAGCAATTTGCAGCAACTGGGGCAGGAGCAGTCGGCGCTGCAAGCGGCCGAGGGCGCCGCCGCCCGCGACCAGGAGCAACGGACATACTTGCAGTCGCTGATGGCGGCGCTGGGCACGCCGGGCACGGCGGCGGCGGCGTCCTCGTCGCCGCTGGCGAGGCAGTTGCAAAGCAATGAAGCCAAGCTGGCGATGCTCGAGCAGATCGACAGGCCGAAGCATCCCGACGTAGTGCAGCTGCGGGCCGAGGTCGAGGCGGAGCGCAAGGAGCTCGCCGCCATCGCCACAACCTCGCCGGCGGCGGTCGGACCGACCGGTCTTTCCCGGCAGCAGATTCAAGGCGAGTTGGCCACGCTGGAGCAAGACACCGAGTGGCAGGCAAAGCAACAGAGGAACATTCAGGCCAAGATTCGCGAGCTGGAGCAGCGAGTGGAACGCGAGCCGGAGGTCGAGGGGCGGCTGAATAGCGTACAGCGCGACTTCGACATCGCCAAGCTCAACTACGAATCGCTGCTCAAGAACCAGAACGCCGCCGCCATCGCCGCCGCCATGGAGCAGCAGGCCGAGGGCGAGGAGTTCCGGTTGGTCGATCCCGCCAACCTGCCGACGCGGCCGGACCGGCCGAACCGGCTCAAGCTGGGCGTCGGCATCCTGCTGGCGGCGCTCGTGGCGGGCATCGGCGCGGGCCTGGGACGGGAGTACGCCGACCGCAGCCTGCGCAACGAACGCGACATCGCCTACTACCTGGGCGTACCCCTGCTGGCCGCGCTGCCGGTGGTGTTGAACCAGGACGAGCAGGCGCGCCAGCAACGGCGGCGCAAGCTGCTGGCCAAGGCCAGCATTTTGGCCGCGGCGCTGGTGGCGAGCGGCGGGCTGGCGTGGTATCTGCACAGCGTCGCGGTGCAGGGATGGAGATTCTGACGATGTGGGGATATTCCGAATCCGAGGAGTTCGCCCTGGTGCCGGCGCCGCCGGCGCCGGCCGCCGACGCCATCCTGCCGACGCTGCGGCTGCCTTCGACGCCGGAGAAGCTGGTGGCGGTGGCGGCGCTGCCCGGCGAGGCGCGCAACAACATCTTCGCCTGGGAGCAGTGCCGAGTGCTGCGCACCCGCCTGCAACAGATGCTGCGCGAGCGCAACCTGCGCACCTTGCTGGTCACCAGCACGATAGCGGGCGAGGGCAAGACGCTGGTGGCGGCGAACTTGGCGATGAGTTTCAGCCAGCTCGAGGACCGGCGCGTGTTGTTGATCGACGGCGACCTGCGCCGTCCCGGCCTGGGCGCGTTTTTCGGCCACGAGGCGAGGGCCGGCTTGAGCGACTGCCTGAGCAACGGCCACAAGCTCGCCGACGTGTTGGTGCATTTGCACGCGCACCTCGACTATTTGCCCACCGCCGCCGCTTTCGAGCACTCCGTGGAGCTGCTCAACCGCGGCCGCATGCGGGAACTGATCGCCGACTGCGCCGCGGGCTACGACCTCGTGGTCGTCGACTCGGCGCCGCTGAGCCCCATCGCCGACACCCAGGTGCTGGTGCGGCTGGTGGATGCGGCGCTGTTGGTGGTGCGCGCCGGCGCGGCGCCGTATCCGCTGGTGCGGCAGGCGGCGGAGCTGTTGCAGCCGAAGTTGATCGGCGCGGTGCTCAATGCCGTCGAGCGGGGCGCAAGCCAGGTTTATTCCAATCGCTATTACTACGGCCCCCGCCCGGAGGACGCAAAATGAGCGCCGCCCCCATCGTCCCACTGGAATCCAGGAACTTGAACATGACCACCACCGTACCCGCCCTTGACGAGGCCATTCCGCTGAATGCCGCAACCGCGCAGAGCCTGCCCGCCGAGCTGCGCCATCTTCTGGCGCAGTTGGTGAGCCGGCAGGCGAAGGTGGGCGTCGTCGGGCTCGGCTACGTCGGCCTGCCGCTGTTGGCGGAGTTTGCCCGCGCCGGCTTCCGCGCCACCGGCTTCGACCTCAACGCCGAGCGGGTGGCGCGCGTGAACGGCGGCGACAGCTACATCCCCGACGTGGCGAGCGGCGAGCTGGCGCGCCAGCGCAGCGCCGGCCGGCTGGGCGCCAGCGAGCAGTGGGACGAACTGGGGGCGATGGACGCCATCTCGATCTGCGTGCCGACGCCGCTGCGCAAGACCAAGGATCCGGATCTCTCCTACATCATCCAGGCCGTCGAGATGGTGGCGGCGCGGCTGCGCGCCGGGCAACTGATCGTCCTCGAAAGCACCACCTATCCCGGCACCACCGACGAGGTCGTGCTGCCGCGGCTCGAAGCCGGCGGGTTGAAGGTGGGCCGAGACTTCTTGCTGGCCTTCTCGCCCGAGCGCGTCGATCCCGGCAACCTGCGCTTCCAAACCGCCAACATTCCCAAGGTGGTGGGCGGGGTCACGCCGCTCTGCACGATGGCGGCGCAGGCGCTCTACGGCGGCTGCGTGCAGCGCGTGGTGCCGGTCAGCTCGGCGCGCGCGGCGGAAATGGCCAAGCTGCTCGAGAACACCTTCCGCAACGTCAACATCGCCTTGGTCAACGAAATCGCCCTGCTCTGCCACGAGTTCGGGCTGAACGTCTGGGAGGTGATCGAGGCGGCGGCGAGCAAGCCCTTCGGCTTCATGGCCTTTTATCCCGGGCCGGGTCTGGGCGGCCATTGCATTCCCATCGATCCGGTTTATCTCAGTTGGCGCGCGCGCGCCGCCGGCCTCGAGCCGCGGCTGATCGAGGTGGCGCAGCAGATCAACGCCAAAATGCCCGAACACGTGGTCGGCCGCATCACGGCGGCGCTCAACGACCATGGCAAGGCTCTGCGCGGCGCCCTGGTGCACGTGCTGGGGGTGGCTTACAAGAAAGATGTCTCCGACGTGCGCGAATCGCCGGCGCTCGACATTATTCATTTGCTCGAGCGGCGCGGCGCGCGCGTGGTCTATAGCGACCCCTACGTGCCGCGCTTGGCGGAGGGGAATTTGGAGCTGGAGGCCCGGCCGGTGGCCGAGGTCGCCCAATGTGACTGCGCGGTCGTGGTGGCCGATCACAGTCACTTCGACTACGAGTACATCGCCCGCGTGGCGCCGTTGATCGTGGATACCCGCAACGCGCTGCACGCGGTCGAGGAGGGGAAGGTTTACGGGTTATAGGTCCGCGGCCGCCTGAAAAGGCAGCGGCCAGGAAAGCCGAGGGCGGGTGAAAAACCCGCTCACGCCCGCCTCGCCTGGGGCGCGGAGCTTGGTTGCGCCAACTCCGACCCGGCCGCGGGCGGCGCGCACCAAAGGTGTGCGCCGCCCCCGCGCCAACCGGCCGCAGACGCGCCGGCTCACACGAGGCGGAATCGAAGAAGGGCGCCGTTGCCCGCCGGTAGGGACAGCCCAACGCCGCGGCTATGGTCACTGTGCCGCTGAAGTGACGGGGCGAAGCTATATATGGCCACTTTGGAAATCTCGATGACGTTGCCGGCGGTTCAACCGTCGCCGGCGCCACCCCCCAGCGTCCTGCCCGCAGTGGGGCGGGCGCAGTGGTATGCCGCCTGCACCCGCTCGCGCCACGAGAAGGTCGTCGCGGACCAGTTGGCCGGCAAGGGTATCGAGCACTTTCTGCCGTTATGCCGCACCGTGCGCCGTTGGCAGAGCCGCACCGCCGAGGTGGAGCTGCCGCTTTTTGCCGGCTATGTCTTCGTGCGCATCCCGATCGAGGAGCGCATGCGCGTCCTCTCGGTGGCCGGGGCGGCGTATTTGGTCAGCGCCGCCGGGCGGGCGGTGGCGGTGCCCGACCAGCAGCTGGAGACCCTGCGAGCCCGCATGGCCCACGGCGTCCATGCCGAGCCCCATCCCTTTTTGGTCGTCGGCGGGCGAGTCCGGGTGATGCGCGGCGCGCTGGAAGGCTTGGAGGGCATACTGCTGCGCAAGCAGGGGCGCACTCGGCTGATCGTCTCGATCGAAATGATCCTGCGCTCGATCGTGCTCGACGTGAATGCCGCCGACGTCGAGCCACTCGCTTAAACCTTGGACCCGAACATTAAGGAGAAATTGAGCTACAATGCCGGACCGTGCGGGTCAGTGGTCCCATTGTCGTATTGCCGGCGCCGGGAAGGGAAGCGTGAGGACTGCCTTGCTGGCCGTGATGCTTCTCGCCGCCCCGGCGATGCGCTGCGGTGGCACGGGCGCGGCCACCCGGCAAACACCGTTGCCCCCCACAGCCACGCATTCCGTGCTATTGAAGTGGGCACCTAGCACCTCGGCCGTGGTCGGCTATAACGTCTATCGGGCCACCAGCCAGGCCGGCCCCTACACCCGTTTGAACGCCGCACCCGTGACCAGCACGCAGTTCCGCGATCAAAACGTCGCCCTCGGCGCCACGTACTACTACGCCACCACGTCGATCAATGCGCAAGGCGCGGAAAGTTCCTACTCGAACCTCGTTACGGTAACGATTCCGAATAGCTAGCGACCGGCGATCGGCGCCGGGGGCCCAGCGGCACGCCGCCGCCGGGGCGTCCGCGCGCTGAACTCCGGCCGCCGTCTCTTACCCATTCGCTCCCCAGAGTCTGCCATGTCAACCACCAAGTCCGGGCCCCGTTTGGAGCCCGCCGTCCCTACCGCGCTCTTGTCCGAGCCACTGTTTTTGCGCCTGCTGTGCCTCGAGCGCAAGCGCGCGGAGCGCAGCGACCGGCCCTTCCTGCTGGTGTTGCTCGAGAGCGCGGCCCTATTCGGCGATCGCGGGCGCGCCGAGCAGCTAGCGCAGGCGCTAACGACCAATAAACGGGAGACCGATTTCCTCGGCTGGCATCAGTCCGGCGCGGTATTGGGCATTGTTTATACCGAGATCGAGGCCGCCGCGCCGGCGGCGTTGCGGGCGGCGGCGCAGCAGCGCATCGCGGCCGCTTGGGCGCCGTTCCTGAGCGAGCAGCAACTGGCGGCGGTGCGCGTCAGTTTTCACATGTTTCCCGAGCGGCGGACGGGCGAGCGGCACCCCGCCGCCGTCGCGCTCTACCCGGACTTGGCGCCGCGCAGCCGGAGCCAGCGCGCCGCCCGCATCGCCAAGCGCTTGATCGACGTCCTCGGCGCCTCGTTCGCCCTGCTGTTGTTTGCCCCGGTGCTGGCATGCGCGGCCGTGGCGATCAAGCTGAATTCGCAGGGACCCGTGCTGTATTGCCAACAACGGCTGGGGCAGTTTGGCCGGCCGTTCACGCTGCTGAAGTTTCGCTCGATGAAGGTGGTGAACGATTCCGCGATCCACCGCGAGTACATCAAGCAGTTCATCGCCGGCCGGCCGGCCAACGATGGCAACGGACCGCCGGTGTTCAAGATCCAGAACGATCCGCGCGTAACCGCGGTGGGGCGCTGGCTGCGCAAGACCAGCTTCGACGAGCTGCCGCAGTTTTGGAACGTGCTGCGGGGCGAGATGTCGCTGGTCGGGCCGCGGCCGCCCATCCCCTACGAGATCGAACACTATCGCGTCTGGCATCACCGCCGCGTGCTCGAAGCCAAGCCGGGCATCACCGGGCTGTGGCAAGTCTATGGCCGCAGCCGCACCGCCTTCGACGAAATGGTGCGCCTCGATCTGCGGTATGTCCGCAACTGGTCGTTGTGGCTAGATCTGAAGATTCTCATCCGCACGCCCGTCGCAGTCATCTTCGGCGCCGGCGCGTATTGAGCGGCACCGGCAGAAGACTCCCGGAGACATCATGAAGATCAGCATCATCGGCGCCGGACACGTTGGCCTCACCACCGCCGCCTGCCTGGCCGAGCTCGGCCATGAGGTGCTCTGCGCCGACAACGACAAGGCCAAGCTGCGGGGGCTCGCGGCCGGGCGCTTGCCCTTCTTCGAGGCGGGGCTGGACGATATCGTCGCGCGTACACGCTGCGATGGGCGCCTACGCTTCGTCGAACCGGCGGAGGCCCTGGCCGGCGACGAGGCGCTCTTCCTCTGCGTGGGCACGCCGCCGCGCGACAACGGCGAAGCCGACCTTGCCGCCATCGAGGCGGTGGCGCGCGCGGTGGCGCGCAGCGCCAAGGGCTATCGCCTGATCGTCGAAAAGAGCACGGTGCCGGTGCTGGCCGCCAAGCGGCTGCGCAAGCTACTGGGCGCCAGTGCGCGCCACGGCACGCACTTCGACGTGGTCTCGAATCCGGATTTCTTGCGCGAAGGCTCCGCGGTCGAGGACTTCTTTCACCCCGACCGCATCGTGGTCGGCGCCGAGACGGCGCGCGCGCGCGCGCTGATGACCGCTCTCTATCGGCCGCTGCTCGAGCAGAGCTTCGCCTGCCCGGTGCATCGCGGCTGTCGCGCCCGCCAGCCGGCGCGGCTGATCTTCACCGACATCAAAAGCGCCGAGCTGATCAAGCACGCCTCGAACACCTTCCTGGCAATGAAGATCTCGTTCATCAACATGGTGGCCGATCTGTGCGAGGCGGCCGGCGCCGATATCACCACGGTAATCGAAGGCGTCGGCAGCGACCGCCGCATCGGCGCCGCGTTTTTGCGTCCGGGCATCGGTTTCGGCGGCTTCTGCTTTCCCAAGGATTTGCAGGCCTTCGTGCGGATCGCCGAGAACTTCGGCTGCGACTTCTCGCTGCTCAAGGAGGTCGAGAAGATCAACCAACGGCGCGGCGAGCAGTTCGTGGCCCGGGTGCAGCGCACACTGTGGAGCTTGCGGGGCAAGAAGATCGCCGTTTGGGGACTGGCCTTCAAGCCGGCCACCGATGACGTGCGCCTGGCGCCGGCGCTGGCCATCGTTCGCCGCCTGCTGGCGGAGGGGGCGGAAGTGCACGCCTACGATCCGCAAGCCATGGACAAGGCGGCAAAGGAACTGCCGGAGGTGCGCTACCACGACGATCCGTACGCGGCGGCGGAGGAGGCGGAGGCGATTCTCCTGCTGACCGAGTGGGACGAGTTCCGCGTCCTCGACTGGGGCCGCATTGCCGCCGCCGCGGCCCGGCCGCTAGTGTTCGACGGCCGCAACATGTTCGCCGCGGAGGAGTTGGCGGCGCACGGGGTGCGGCACTTCGCCATCGGCCAGGCGATGCCGGCGGCGATCGAGGAGGCGCTCCCGGCGCTGGCGGCCGCGATGGCGAGCTAGGAAGCGCGATGGGCGGGGCGATAAGCGTCGCATGGCTTCGTTCTCCCACCCCAGCACGCCAACATCGCGTGCCGGGGGCCCCGGTTCGGCTGCTCGGGGCGGATCGGATACGTAGTTGTATACCTCCCGCCCCTCCCCACCCCAAGGCGCGCCGCTGCGCCTTGGGGTCCCCGTCTCGCCGCCTGCGGCCTCGCCGTGCTCGCGGGCATTTGTTTGCGCTCCGCTGCGCTTCGCTTGGCCCCGCTCGGATGGAGTCGCCGCGGGGCGTGCGAGGGCATCGGAGCGACAGGTGGCGCGTGGCTCCGTTCCACCCGAAGGCGCGCCGCCGTATTTCCATGTACGCGCCGCGAGCGGCGCGTCCCGGTCCCGCGCTTGGCCGCTTCGTGGGTGCGGGCGGCGTCTCGGCGGGAGCTGCATCGGGAAAGGGCCGGCGGGTTGCCTCGCGCGCCCCGGGCGGGACGCGGGCCGGGGGGAAGCGAGTTTTTGCAACGGGACGGGGCGGCGGCTCATCCTTTCATTAGGGGTCAAGCGGGAGGCTGAGATGGCGAGCGCGGCGCGCATGTTGCTGAATCCGCGGCGGCGCGGTCCCCAGGCCGAACGCCTATTGGCGGCACTGCGGGAACGCGTGGTGGGGCAAGAGGGCGCGCTGGTGCCCATCGTGGACGCATACCAGACGTTTCTGGCCGGGCTGCAAGCGCAGCAGCGGCCGGTAGCCAATTTTCTCTTTTTGGGACCGACCGGCACGGGCAAGACGCACGTGGTGGAATCGCTGGCGGAGGCGCTCTTCGACAATCATCATGCCGTGATCAAAGTGGACTGTGCCGAATTCCAGCATAGCCACGAGATCGCCAAGCTCATCGGCTCGCCGCCCGGCTATCTGGGGCACCGGGAGACGCATCCGGTACTGACGCAAGAGGCCCTGAACCAATTTCACACTTCCGAATTGCCGCTGTCGCTGGTGCTCTTCGACGAGATCGAGAAAGCGTCGGACGCTCTCTGGCAGTTGCTGCTCGGCATTCTCGACAAGGCGACGCTGACTTTAGGCGACAACCGCAAAGTGTCGTTCGCGCAAGCGCTGATCTTCATGACCAGCAACCTGGGCGCGGCCGAGATGCAGACGCTGTTCGAGCCTGGGCTGGGTTTCGCTCCGCCCGCGGGCGCGATCGCGGACCGGCGCCTGGAGACGACGGCGACCGAAGCGGCCCGACGCAAGTTTTCGCCGGAGTTTTTCAACCGCCTGGACTCGGTGATCGTCTTCCAGACGCTGAACCGCGAGCAGCTGAGCCGGGTGCTCGACCTGGAATTGACGTGGGTCCGGGAACGGCTGCGGCGTGGCGGCGCGCCGAACGGCTTCGCCTTCCGCTGCTCGGCGGCGACACGGGAGTTGCTGTTGCGGGTCGGCACCGACGCCATGTACGGAGCGCGTCCGCTGAAACGGGCGATCGAACGGCTGCTGGTGCATCCGCTGGCGAACTTGATCGCGACGCGTCAGGTGCAGGCGCAAGACTCGCTGTGGGTGGATGTGGATCCGGGGGGCGGCGAGAGCCTGATTTTCGAGCGGGAGCAGGCACAGGCCGCGGGCAAGACGCGCAGGTGAGTTTAGGCGGGGCGATAAACTTCGCAGGGCTTCGTTCTCCCACCCCAGCACGCCAACATCGCGTGCCGGGGCCCCGGTTCGGCTGCTCGGGGCGGATCGGATACGTAGTTGGATTTGCGGCGGTGGACTCGGGGGCTGACGCCGGCGGGGGGCGGCGGGCGATCAGTGCATGGGCACAAAGAGTACGGGCGAGGGCGTGACGGAGATATCGGCTTGATTGGCGTCGGCGCCACCGGGCAAGGTCGAGGCGGCCTGAAGAGCGGCGAGATCCACGCGCACGAGCATTTGCTGGTCTTGCCGCAAGGCGACGCCGTACACCGTGCCGCTCAAGCCCACAAAGACCGTTTCGCCGTGCGGCTCGGCGATATTGGTCCAGGCGATGCCGTCGGGCGAGAGACCTAGCTGGGCCCAGCGCACGGGCTGGTTGGGCAGCAAGGGCGCAGCCGACGAAGGGGCGGAAGGCAAGGAGGCGACGCCGAGACAGGCGCCGTTGTTGCCGAAAAAGCCAAGGTGACTTCCGGCCTCGATCGCCACGCCATCCCAATCGCCGTTACAAGCGGAGGTGATTTGGAACTGGACGGCGGAGGCGGAGAGCGTGCCGCCATTCGGCTGGGCTCCCTCGAAATTGATGCCGACATACTCGCTGGTGGCGGGATCGGCGACGGCGGCGAATAAGGTGAGCGGATCGAGGGCGGCGGCGTCGAGCGTGGACCCGAGCGTGAAGCCGGAACCGGCCGGCAATTCGTAGGTGGCGACCGAGGAACTGGCTAGATTGATGATGTCGAGGCCGGAGCCGTTGGCGCCGCTAAAGGGAGCGAAGATGCGGCGGGTGGCGGGATCGTAGGCGAAGTTTTCGGCCGGCGGCGCGACGATGGGCGTGGAAGCGGCGCCGGTAGCAAGATCGACGGTGAAGTAGCCGTTGGCGGTGGAGAGGATGGCTTGATTGCGGCGCGAATCCACCAAAGCCGCGCACACCCCGCAGGTTTGGTCGCGGAAGGTGGCGGTGGCGGCGATGGGCAAGGAATACTGGGCGACCACGGTGTCGCGGATGGCATCCACCACGACCAACTGGTTGACGGTGGAGCTGAGGGCGACGACCTGATCGTGGGCGGGATTGGCGGCGGCGATGGTAGGCGCAAAACCGGCCGGCAGCGCCACGGCAACCGGCAGACCGGTCGCATCGCGGAGGCGCGCGCCAGCGTCGCCGTTCATCACGGCCAAGGTTCCAGCGGAAGTTTGCGGCACATAGATTTTGTTAGCCGGCGCAGTGGTTCCGGCCACATTCACCGACTCGACGATTACCGCCAAGGCGGAAGTGCCGGCCGGGCTGGCGGGCTGGGCGACAAGCGGCGTCGGATTGCCCGGCACAGCGGTGGAATTGGCGACTTGCAAGGGCAAGAGCCCGGAAGACTGAACGGTAACCGGCACCTTGATTTCAGCGAGCGGCGGAGTGGAATTGGCGGGGACTTGCACGGCACCGGCGCTACCGCCGCCCAACGTCACCACGGTCGAAGGATAGAAGAACGTACCCTTGAGATCGAGCAGGTAGGAGCCGCCCTCGGTCATCGCCGCCACGGCCGTGCCCGAAGAATTCAAGATCGTGACGGAACTTACGGTGGGTGTCGGCGCGATTAGTTCCACGCCGACCTGGCCGCTTTGGTGAATATCGGCCACCGAGGTAGCTTGCACGGCGAAGGTGTTGCTGGGCGGCATGACCGGCGGCGCGGTGTAGAGCCCGGTCGAATCGACGCGGCCGAAGGGCGTGGTGCCGTCAGGGCGCTCGCCGTTCGGCAATATCAAGCCGGAGGTGGGATCGACGATGGACCAGGTGACGGTCGTGTCCTTGGCGTTAAACACCGAGGCGGCGAACTGCTGCGTGCCAGGCTGAACTTGGTTGGTAGTGGTATCGAGCGTTGCCAGAGGCACGTTGAGGAAATTGGAGGCGAAACCGGGGCCAGGCGAAATCGCCACCGCTACCGGCGGGGGCGGGATGTAGTAGTTTTGGCAGCCACACAAGCTCAAAAGGGCCGCCAGGAATGCCAATCCGAAGCAAGCGCGGCGGGGGGAGCAGACGGGTGGAGTCATCCGGCGTAGAAACATGCTGCGCCGGAGCCGGCTGGGCGCCGTCGCGAACACTCGAGTACACCGGATTATAGCCGAAAGGCATCGCGAGGCGCAGCGGTAGGCGCGAATTCCGGCGATGGGCCGCGCGACCGAGTGGCGGGCGCCTGGGCTAGGCGGCGCGGCGGGGGCGGGCGGCCGGGGCGGACGCCTCCATCCCGGCGGTCCAATCGAGTTTGCTGGCCTTGAGCAGCTCGAACAGAAGCTGGGCGGTTTCCTTCTCTTCGGTCAGGGTTTCGCGCATGAGGCGCACCGCATCGCGATGCGACATTTTTTGCGCCAAAAAGATCAGGCTATCGTAGGCCGAACTTTCGTAATGCTCGATTTTGAGGCCGGAGATCGCGAGGTTGAGATCGGCCAGCTCGGGCGCCAAATCCTGGCGGGCGGTGGATTGCTGCTCGCGCACGAGTCCATCCAGGCCCGCGCAGGTTTCTTCGCGCGGCTGCTCGCCGAGGGACTGGAAGACGCGATCGAGCCGCTGGACGTGTGAGTTGGTCTGCTTGCGATGGCGCGCGAAGGCACGCTTCAGGTCGCCGCGATGGCTACTCTCTTCGGCAGCGGCGAGAATATCGAGCAGCCGGCGCTCGGCATTGTAGATGTCATGCAGTTGGTGAACGAAGAATTCGTGGACCGTCGTCATGGCTAGGCTCCCGATGCGATTGGATGCACGGGAGGACGAGGGGGCCCGCGCTCAGCGGCCAGTGGCAGACTTGACAGCGGGAGGCGCCGCGTTCTGGGCCATCACGACGTGGGTGCCCGGCGCGAGGGCCTCGAGGACGCCGAGCCAGTGTTGGCGCAGGGAGGCAAAGGCGGCGCGAGCGGACGCGGCGACGGGGGCGGCGGGTGGCAACTTACGGCGCAGGACTTGAAAGTTCTCGAAACGGCCGTTGTGCTCGATGCGAAAGTCCAGATGCGGCCCGGTGGCCAAGCCGCTCATCCCGACCAGGCCAATGCGCTGACCCTGCACTACACGTTCTCCCCGGTGCACCAAGATGCGGGAGAGATGCAGGTAAAGGGTGTCATAGCCGTTGGCGTGGCGGATTTTCACTTCGCGGCCGCCGCCACCGTGCCAGCCGGCCGAGATGACGGTGCCGCTGCCGATGGTTTGCACCGGGGCGCCCATGGGAGCGGCGTAATCGACGCCGAGGTGGGGGCGATAGATCTTCAAAATGGGATGGAAGCGGTGAAAGCTAAAGCCGGAGGTGACCCGGGCGGCGAATTTCAGCGGGGAGCGCAGGAATTCGCGCTTCAAGGGCTGGCCGTTGGGCTTGTAATAGGCGGGCAGGCCGGCGGCGTCGTGAAAGCGCACGGCTTCGTAGGGAGTGCCGTTGTTGATGTATTCGGCCGCGAGCACGTTGCCGTAGCCGGCGAAGCGGCCAGCCAAATAGCGCTTCTCGACCACCGCGCGAACGAGATCGCCGGACTGGGTATCGGTATAGAAATCCAGGTCCCAGCCGAAAATTTGGGCCAGTTGAAAGGCCAGACCGTCTTGCTCGCCGACGGACTCGATGGCCGTGAACAGCGAGTCTTGCACGGTAGCGCTGACGGCCTCGATGCGGATCTGATAGGCGATGGGCTCAATGGCCGCGACCCAAATTCCGTCCGAGGCGGCGGGGCCGCCCGTTGTCTGGCCGCCGCCGGCATGGCTTTCGCTTGGGGTCACGGCCGCGGCCGGGCTTCTTTGACCTTGGCCGGCAACAGGGGCCTGCTCCGCTCGGGGCTTCTCCAAGTTGGCGTGCAAGGTCAGCACGAGACGGCGGCCGGAGTCAATGCGATAGCGGACGGCGCTGAGCGCGCCGGAGGGATCGCGGACGACGGTGACGGGATTGCCGGCGCGAATATGGGCCAGGTTATAGACGGGCTTGGCGGCGGCCACGATGGCGGCGGCTTGCGCCGGGGCGACCTGAAAAGCCTGGGTCAAAAAAACCGCGAAAGTGGCGCCAGCGGGGAGATTGCTTTGGGCCTCAGTGGGGCGCGGCGCGGGCCGGGCGACGGGCGGGGGAGGGGGCGGCGGCGCCGGGCGGCGCAAGCGATAGACGGCGAAGGCGGCGCCAGCGGCGGCAAGCAGGACGACGGCGGCGGTCAACGCGACAAGGCTGAGGCGCGCTCCACTCATCTGCCGCAGACCCTCTGTCGCGGAAACATCAAGAAGCTCCGAGCGGCATTGTAACGCTCCACGATGATGGCAGCAGCAGCAATACGCGTTGCATGGGCGGCACCGGCATTACGGGCAGCTGCAGGGGGGCGATTCGGCTGCGGTCGAAATTAAAGGCGGAATTTCCTGCGGAAATTCCTTGCTCGGCGGAATTTCCTGCGGAAATTCCTGGTCGGCGCAATAAACTTGCAGAAATTCCTTCTTGAAGGAAAGTATCTGGCGGCAATTCTTGGGGCGGCCACGGAATCCTGCTCCGCTCCGGCGCTCGCCAAACTGCCGCTTTAGGCGCGAGGAGCGGATCCGGAGCGCAGCTTGCGCGCCATGCCTTGAATGATCAGCTTGGTAGCGAAAAAGCCCAAGGTCGTGGTCACGCCCGCCGCCGCCATTACGCCCGCCGTTATCTCGATAACCCCTGCCATGCCGGGAAGCCTAGTTCCTCATTTCAGCCGCTTGCGACAATCTAGGTAGCACGACTGCTGCCAAATCCGGCGAACGCGAAAAACGGGTACTGGTGCACTTTCGTGCAGGGCGAGGCGTGGCCGGGGTTGGCACGAAACGACGCGTTTTTTCCCGATGACAAGAAGAAATTTCCGGCGCGCGCAGCGGCGGGGCCGCCCATTTTCTGGACGCCGCTCCCGTTGGTCGCGGCTGCGTCCCGGCTTCGACGGCCGGCAACGGAGGCCCGCTCCGCTCAGGGCCTCTCCAAGTTGCCGCGTAGGGGCGAGGCCGTGGCGGGAGCGGCGGACAGGAGGGCGGGGCGATAAGCGTCGCAGGGCTTCGTTTTGCGCCTCGGGGACGCCGGGCTCGCCCCGCTGCGGCGTGGTTAACCGGCAGGGACCCGCCCTGCGGGATTTCGCGGGACCTCTCTCGGTGCTTCGCTGCGCCGCGCATTCCCCGTCGATCTCGGCTGGCTGGAGTTTCGGCGGACTCGGGGGCTGCCGCCAATCTGAAGTTCTTTTAGAATCAGGGTGTGGGCGGTCAGGCGACATTCGGGGGCGCGCCGGCGGCGACATGGCCATGGCTCAGGCCGGCGAACGTGGTGACCGAGCTGCGGCTACTGGCGGTTCCGGCAATCATTGTCGCCGTGGCGTATCGCGCCTTCGGGACGGCTTTGCTGCTATTCATCGCCGCCGGCTTCAGCGACGGGGTGGACGGGTGGCTGGCGCGACGGACGGCAAGGCTGGCGCCGGCGGACCGGCCGCCGGTCCAATCCCGGCTGGGCGAATATCTCGATCCGATTGCGGACAAGGCGCTCGTCAGCTCGCTTTTTATAGTTCTGGCGGTAGTGGGCGTCTTTCCGTGGCTGCTGACTATCGTCGTCATCACCCGCGACCTCAGCATATTGATAGCGGCACTGTGGATCTATTGGACGACCGGGTTTCGCGATTTTCGCCCCACGATGGTGGGTAAAGTGAACACGGTCATCGAGATCGCCACGATCGGCCTGGCGCTCTTCAATCGCGGATACGGCTGGGCGGCAAGCGTGTGGCTGGAACATTTAGGCTGGGTGCTGGTCTTTGGCTTCGCGTATGGGTCGGGCATCCATTACGCGTTTACTTGCGCGCATCGATACCATGAAGCGCGGGCCGCCCAGCGCCCGCGCGCAGCTTAGCCGGGCAGAGGGCGGCGGACGGACTTACGAGGGCGATGGCGCATCCTACCCGCCATGGGAGCGCGGGGACCGATTCCGCTGCGAGAGAAGGCGCAGGACTACGGACACAAAGCCGGGGAATGGGCGCGGCGAGCCCGCGAGCAGATGGAACGCGGGCAAGAGCTGGCGGCGGCGGCGCGGCAATTTTGGCGTGAGATCCAGGAGCCGGAGGGGCGGCAGCGGCACTTGCCGGCGCTGCTGGCCCTAGCGGCGGGCGCCGGATTGCTGGTGGGCTTTCTGACCGGCCGGAGGAGGAGTTAGGCGAGCCATGGCCACGGTTCCGGCATCCTCGCAAGAAGTCGCTGCCCGCCTGGACGAACAGCGGCGGGCGGTAGGCGAAACCATCGACAAGCTGCGGGCGCGCCTGAAGCGCGAGATGGATTGGCGTCGCCAACTGGAAGAACATACCGGCGTGGCGCTCACGGTGGCGGCGGCAACGGGATTGCTCGTGGGGCGGGCGCTGCGCCGGCTTTAGGCGGGACGGGGCGATTGGGCTGAGTTTGGCTGCTAAAGTCGTTGCAGATCCATGTTCACGCTTCGTGCGGCCGAGGACCGCGACTTCCCCGCCCTGCTGGCCATCGACGCCGCCTGCTTCAATCCGGCGATTCGCTATGCGCAGCGCGAACTGCGGCAGTTCATGGCGGTACGCGGCGCCTTCACGCTGGTAGCCGAGACGGCAGCGACGCCGGCGACGGCGGCGGGTTTCATCTTGGCGGTGGGGGATGCGCGCGGCGGACACATCATCACGATCGACGTGCTGCCGGCCTTCCGGCGCTCGGGACTGGGGCGGCAACTGCTCGAGGCGGCGGAGGCGCGCTTAGCGAAGCAAGGCGCCAAGCACGTACAACTGGAGGCGGCGGTGGACAACAGCGCGGCCCTGGCGTTCTATCGGCGGCAAGGGTATCGCGCCGTGGCCACGCTGCCGGGCTATTACCCGGGCGGACTGGACGGCTGGCGGCTGGTCAAGGGATTGGCGGCGGCGCCGGCGGCCGCAGAGCGGGGGTGAAGCGATGTTGCGCATCGGCCAAGCGCTGCCGCCGCTGGCGATGGTTTGGCGCGGTAAAACCACGACCACGGCGCAACTGCGGGCGCGGCAGAATTTGTTCTTCGCGCCCTGCCAGCCCGACTGCCCGCGCTGCGCCCGCTACTTCGCCGAACTGGCGGCGGCAAGCGAACTCGACTATTGGGAACTCGATCGCTGGTGGGTGACGGAAGCGGGAGCGGCGGCGCCACGCTACGTGCCCGCGGCGCAGGTCATCGAGGACATCGCGGGACGCTGCCGCGCATGGCTGGGAGCGGCGCTGGGCACACCGGTGATCGCGGTGCTGGCGGCGGGGATGGAGCTCAAGGCGCGATGGCACGTTGCGGAGCACAAGTTTTTAGCGACGGAGTCGCTGGCTGGGGTGGCGGCGGAAGAGGCTCTGCGGTGTCCGGAATGAGGAGTCTCCGATTGGCCGGGCGGCCAATGAAGCGGAGCACAGGCAGCGGCCAGGCGGCGCGGCTCTTATAATTAAGGTTTTCCCAAGGAGCAGAAATGGCGATGTCGGCGACGCAGTTGCGGCCGGGCATGATCATCATCCACGAGAAGGAGCTGTATTCGGTTTTCAGCATTACCCACCGCACGCCGGGCAATTTGCGCGCCTTCGTGCAAGCCAAGCTGCGCAACTTGCGAGGCGGCTCGCTGATCGAGCACCGGTTCCGCTCGGAAGACCGCATCGAGCGCGCCGTGCTGGACGAGACGGAGATGGAGTACCTCTATCACGACGGCACGGATTTCTACTTCATGAACACGGAAACCTACGATCAGATCCACCTCTCGCGGGAAGTGCTGGGCGACGCGGTCGAGTACCTGATTGCGAATCTTCGCATCCAAGTGGAGTTTTACGAGGGAAAGCCGGTCTCGATCGAGCTGCCGGCGACGGTGGACCTGGAAGTAGCGAGCACCGAGCCGGCGCTGAAGGGCGCGACGGTTTCGAACGTGACCAAGCCGGCGACGATGGAAACCGGGCTGGTGGTACAGGTGCCGCCTTTCATCAGCCAAGGCGAAAAAATCCGCGTGGATACGGCCGAGGGAAAATACCTGGAACGAGTGAAATAGACGTTGCGATAAGCGGCGGAGAAGAGGGGCCCCAGGAATCAGCAGATTGGCGGCTGCGCGCGGGCCGCGGGGGGACGAAATTTTCCCGGGAGACGGCGCCCAATTGCGCAACGCGCCGACCGGTCGGTCACTTGCGCGCCTCGCTTGCTGCCTTGAAAATATAGCCAGCGCAGGGGGTGTTTTGTTTTTATGCTTAGCCTCGAAGTTGCAAGCGGCCAAGATCTTTTAGCGGAATTGAACGTCGCGCCGCAGCGGCTACACGTAAACCTGGCGCCATCGGCATTAGTGGAGGAGGCGATTCGGCGCGGCGAGGCGAAACTCGCCGCCAACGGCGCGCTGACGGCGGCCACGGGCCGCTTCACGGGCCGGACTCCCAAGGACCGCTTCCTGGTGCGCGACCGGGTGACGCAGGCGCGGGTGGCCTGGGGAGCGGTGAACCAGCCGATCGCGCCGGAAAGCTTCGACCGGCTGCTGGAGCGCGCCAAGGAGCACGTGCGCGGCCGCGATCTATTCGTGCAAGAGTGTTTCGCGGGAGCGGACAGCGAGTTTCGGCTAAGCGTGCGCGTGATCACGGAGATGGCGTGGCATTCGCTTTTCGCGCGCAATTTGCTACGGCAACGGCAAGCGGACGATCCGGCGCGCTTCGAGCCGGAGCTGACGGTGCTCGATCTGCCCGGCTGCCTGGCCGACCCGCGGCGCGACGGCACGCGCTCGGGAACGTTCATCGTGCTGAACCTGGACCGCCGCATCGTGCTCATCGGCGGCACGGCCTACGCGGGGGAGATCAAGAAGTCGGTATTTACGGCGCTGAATTTCTTTTTGCCGTCGTGGGACGTGTTTCCGATGCATTGCTCGGCGAACGTCGGCCAACGCGGGGACACGGCGCTGTTTTTCGGGTTGTCGGGCACGGGCAAGACGACGCTGTCGGCGGATCCGGAGCGGAAGCTGATCGGCGACGACGAGCACGGCTGGGGGCCGAACGGAGTGTTCAACTTCGAGGGCGGCTGCTACGCCAAGTGCATTCGCTTGTCGCGGGCCAACGAGCCGCAGATTTGGCATGCGATCCGCTACGGCACGGTGCTGGAAAACGTGGTGCTGGACGAAGCGACACGGGCGCCGCGCTACGACGACGCGAGCCTGACGGAGAATACGCGGGCGGCGTACCCGATGGAATTCATCGCCGAGGCGGTGGCGGGCGGACGGGGACCGCGGCCGGCCCACGTGGTGTTCCTGACGGCCGACGCCTTCGGCGTGCTGCCGCCGATCGCGCGGCTGACGCCGGAGCAGGCGATGTACCACTTCCTGTCCGGCTACACCGCGAAGGTGGCGGGGACGGAGGCGGGGGTCAAGGAGCCGCAAGCGACCTTCAGCACTTGCTTCGGGGCGCCGTTCTTGCCGCTGGCGCCGCGCGAGTACGCGCAGATGCTGGGCGAGCGGCTGCGCGCCCACCGCGTGCCGTGCTGGTGGATCAACACCGGCTGGACGGGGGGCGGCTACGGCAAGGGCCGGCGCATCAGCCTGGAACACACGCGGACGCTGGTAGGGGCGGCGCTAGCCGGCGAGTTGGCGAACGCGGAGTTCGCGAACGATCCGATCTTCGGCGTGGCCGTGCCGCTGGCGGTGCCGGGCGTGCCGGCGCAACTGCTGCGTCCGCGGGAGACCTGGCGCGACGGGGCGGCGTACGAGCGGGTGGCGCGGGAGTTGGCGGGGCGCTTCCGGGAGAACTTCAAACAGTTCGGCGACGTGCCGGCGGAAATACGCGAAGCCGGGCCTCGGGCGGGCGCGTAAAGGCGACGCCCGCGGGCTACTTGGGATTGGTCGCGGCTGCGGCCCGGCTTCGTTCTTTGCGGAATTTCCTGTGGGAAATTCCTTGGCCGGCAACGGAGGCCCGCTCCGCGCGGGACCTCTCCAAGTTGCCGCGACTAGCAGGCCATGGCCTTGCGGATGAAGGCGCCGGCGGCTTCGCTATAGGGGCGCTGGAAGGTGGCCGGCCAATTTTCCCGATCGGCGTAGAGCTTATTCAGGCCGGCCTGAATTTCGGGATCGCCGCCGGTGAACTCGCGCAGCAAGCCGCGCCAACGGGCCGCCAGGGCGCGCGCCGGCTCGCTGGCCGGATCGATGCCGGCGGCAGCGGCCGCTTCCACTTCGGCGATGAGCGCGGCCCAGGCGCGCTCTCCCGCGGCGATTTGTTGCGGCGACACGCTCTTGGCGCGCTCGCGAATTTTGGCGCGAGCGGACTCGCCGTAGTACTTGCCCATCCAATCCTTGTTGTTGGCCAATTCGATCACCTCGATGATTTTTCGGAATGCGTCGGGCCCGGCCGGGCCCCGGGTCAGCGCCGCCTCGGCGGCGGCGATGGCGCGGATGGCGCGGCCCAGCCGCAGGCGCTGGTCCTCGAGCGCGGCGCGCTGCGCCGCCAAAGCCCGCCGAATGTCGAAATCCGGACGGCGCAGAAACTCGCGAATTTGCTTGAGAGGCAGGCCGATGAACTTGAGCGTGACGATCTGCTGCAAGCGCCGCAGGTCGGCCGGCCCATAAAGGCGATAGCCGGCCGCGCTGCGGCCGGTGGGAGAAAGCAATCCCAGCCGGTCGTAGTGGTGCAGGGCGCGAACGGTGACGCCGGCTTGGCGGGCAAATTCGCGCGCTTTCCACAACCGCTCCCCAGATCGCTGCTGTCTTAATGTCATCGGCAGCCTCCAAGACAGGATGCAGCCTGACGTTGCGTCAGCGTCAACGGGTTTTTTCGGGCGCCGGGCGCCGGGGATAGCGCAGGAGGCGGCTAGGCTTGCGCCGACTGCGCCGCCAACTCGGCCTCGCTGACGACGCGGCCGTCGAAGAGATGAACGGTTCGGTCGGCATGGCGGGCGAAGCGGGCGTCGTGGGTGACCATGCAAATCGTGGCGCCCTGCTGGTGCAGTTCCTTGAGCAGTTTCATGACCGCCTCCCCATTGGCGGAGTCGAGATTGCCGGTCGGCTCGTCGGCCAGCAGTAAGGCGGGTTGCCCGGCCACGGCCCGCGCCACGGCGACGCGCTGCTGCTGGCCGCCGGAAAGCTGGCTGGGCAGGTGGCGGGCGCGATGGCCCATGCCCACGCGCTCAAGCGCCTCTTGCACGCGCCGCTTGCGCTCGGCGCCGCTCATGCCGCGATAAGTTAGGGGCAGCTCGACGTTTTCGAAGACGTTGAGGTCGCCGATGAGGTTGAAGCTCTGGAAAATGAAGCCGATCTCGCGATTGCGGATCTTGGCGCGGGTATTGAGCTTGAGGTTGTGCACCGACTCGCCCTTGAGCCGGTACTCGCCGTCGCTCGGCGAATCGAGCAGCCCGAGAATGGACAACAGCGTGGATTTGCCGCAGCCGGAGGGCCCGGCGATGGAGACGAAATCTCCCGGCATGATCTCCATTTGCACGCCCGCCAAGGCATGCGTTTCCACCTCGTCGGTCAAAAACACCTTGCTAACGTTCTCGAGGCACAGCAAAGGTTCATCCGCTGGCATGCTCAGTTCCTCCGTGAAACCGCACCCGACCATGTTTTGGACGCTGGGGGCGGTGTTGCGATAGCGAGAAAGTTCGCCATCCAAAAAAGGATACGAGGCGGAGGCGAAAATGTTCCGGGGTTATTGCCGGCGGCCGAGATCGGCGCCGACGCTGCCCACGAGCCGGGCGCCTTCGGCGAGCGAAATCAACTGGATACCGGCCTCGCGCATATAGGAAGCGTGCAAGTGCTCGGCGGCGTCCTGCTCGTGGACGGCGCGCGCTTCCACCCCCTCGCGGACATGGCTGCGCAGGGACTGCACGGTAAAACATAGCTCCTTGATGCGAGCGGCGCTGCCGCCAAGGTCCACGGCTTGCAGGAAAACGTGCGGACGGCCGCCATCGGGGACCTGCTTGCGATAGTAGAAATCGAAGCGAAAAGGATCCCGCCAGATGCCCAGGTCGGCGGCCGAGCAAGCCTACCTCAGTTGCGGCAGCAGATTCGACTCCTCGAACCAGTCGCGCATACGGGCGAGGATGCGCCGGCGCGGGCCGACGCGCGCCGCGGCCGGGCGGGTTTCGGCTTCGACCGCAGGCCGCCGCACCAGGCGGCGATAAAGCTCGCGCGCGGCGGTTTTGGGGTCGGCGGTCGCAAGGCCGTGGAAACTGCCGACGCGCAAGGATTGCGAGAACGTCTCTTCCGCTTGGTGGGCCCAAGCGCCGGGGTCGCGGCGCAGCGCCTCCTCCAAGCTTTGTTTCAGGCCGCTCAAATGCGCGGTCTCGAAGGCGGGAAATAGACAGTGGACGCGGCCGAAGTCAGGCGTAACATGCACGGCGACAAAGTCACCTTCCGTCTCGCGCAAGGCGATGCCGATGTTGACGGCTTCATTACGTATGGGATCGGGCGCCAGTTGCAAGACCACGTATTCGCAAAGGCGAGGGGAGGGCATAGGCGACTCGGCTCCGCTTTGAGTCTAGCCGCGCGCCAGACGGAGGGAGCCCCCCGAATGGGGGGATGCGGTTATGAGAGGGGATTCAGCGTTTCGGTGAGGCAGTCTCCTGTTGACGATTGACAGCAGCAAATCTAAACTTTAGTGTCGATCGTTGAGGGGAGTGAAAATGGGCAAACCAAGCGATTTGGTCCAGGGCACGCTGGACCTCCTGATCCTCAAGACCGTCACTCTCGAACCGATGCACGGCTGGGGAATTGCCGCGCGCATTCGGCAGGTATCCAAGGAAGTGCTCCAGGTTAACCAGGGGGCGTTGTATCCAGCGCTTCATCGGTTGGAGCAAGGCGGATGGATCAAGGCCAAGTGGCAGGAGTCTGAAAACAACCGGCGGGCGAAGTACTACTCGCTGACGGCTGCCGGGCGGAAGTATTTGGAGCAGGAGGAAGCCAACTGGCAGCGGCTCTCCGCCGCGATCGGTCTCGTCCTGGAAATCTCGTAAAGAGGCGCCCCCGCATTGCGCTGGACATCCAAGATTCGCCTCCGGCTTCGGTCGCTGTTTCACAAGCATCGCGTCGAGCAGGAATTGAGCGACGAACTGCGCTTCCACATCGATAGACAGGTCGAGGAGTACGTCGCCGGAGGAATGACGCGCCAGGAAGCCGTTTCGGCGGCTCTACGAACCGTCGGCGGAGTGGAGCAAATCAAGGAAGAGTGCCGCGATATGCGACGAGTGAATTACATCGAGAACTTCGTCCGGGACCTTCGTTACGCGGTGCGCATGCTGGCCCGCAATCCAGGCTTTTGGCCGTGGCTGTCATCGTTCTGGCCCTCGGCATCTGCGCCAGCGTGACCATCTTCAGCTTCGTTGACGCGGCGCTCATCGCCCCCTTGCCGTACTCGAACCCGGCCGGGCTTGTCGACGTGACGGAGAGTGTTGCCCAGATTCCCCGCGCCAACTTGTCTTATCCGGACTACCTCGACTGGAAGAGACTGAACGAAGTCTTTACCTCGTTGGACGCGTACGAGAGGTCAGGGTACCTGCTGAAGACGTCCGGCGGGGCGCAACCGGTGAGCGGCGCGCGAGTGACCAGCGGATTCTTTCGAACTCTGGGCGTCACCGCGATGATAGGACACGATTTCCAGCGCGCCAAGGATAGGCCGACTGAGGCTGGGACCGTGATGCTGAGCTACCCAGCTTGGCAGCGGTGGTTCGGCGGAAAAAGGAACGCAGTGGGCCAATCGGTCACACTCAACGGCCACGTGTACACCGTCATCGGAATATTGCCGGCGAAGTTTCAGTTTGCGCCGGTGGGGCGCGCGGATTTCTGGACGACTCTCGAACCTCTGAATTCCTGTGAAAAGAGACGGAGCTGCCACAACCTCAATGGGGTCGGCCGGCTGAAGGAAGGCGTGAGCGTGCAGGCTGCTCGGGCAAATATGAAGTCGATTGCCGGGCAGTTGGAAAAGCTGTATCCCGATTCCAATCGCGGTCAGGGCGCGAGCGTCATGCCGCTGACCGAAGCCATTGTTGGAGACATTCGTCCCGTCCTAATGGTGCTGCTGGCCGGGGCCGGACTGCTGCTGTTCATCGCCTGTGTCAATGTCACGAGCCTCCTGCTCGTGCGCACTGAGAGCCGGATGAGCGAGATCGGTACCCGTCGAGCGTTGGGCGCGTCACCGCGGCGACTGATCCGCCAATTTGCCACCGAAGGATTGGTGCTAACGACGGCCGCAACGGTCGTTGGCCTGCTCTCGGCTCGCTGGTCCATACAACTCCTGGTCAAGCTGATCCCGGAAGGCATGAGGGCGGGAATGCCGTTTCTTGATCGCCTCGGGTTGAGTGTTCGCGTGTTGGCCTTTGCTGTCGCTATCGCCCTGGTGACTAGCGTGCTGTTTACCCTCACCCCCACGCTGCGCCTGTGGTTGTCGGACCTGCGGGACAGCCTCACGCGGGGTGGGCGTAGTTCAACGGGAATCCTGTGGCGGCGCCTCGGGCCTAAGCTGGTCGTGGCGGAGCTGGCGATCGCCCTGGTACTCATGGCGGGCGCGGGGCTGCTCGGGACGAGCCTCTACCACCTGCTCCGGGTGGACTTGGGATTTCAGCCAGATCATCTGGCAATGCTGGAAGTGGCCGCGCCGCCTTCCAGGTATGGGAAGGATGCCCAGGCGATCGCGCTCGGCCGGCACATCATCAGCCGGCTCGGAAGTCTGCCTGGGGTGAAGTCCGTGGCCATTACCACCCGCCAACTTCCGGTGAGTTTCAATGGCAATACCGATTGGATCCGATTCGTGGGGCGGCCGTACAACGGCCATCATAACGAGGTGAACGAGCGGGACGTGAGCGCGGGGTACTTCACGACCCTGCAGGCGCGGCTCTTGCGCGGGCGCTACTTCACCAATCGCGAAGACGAATCGAAACCTAAAGTCGCGATCATCAATCAGGCTCTGGCGAGAAAGTACTTCGGCGGGCAGGACCCCATCGGCCAGAGAATTGGCGACACCGAGCTCTCGCCGAAGTCGCTCAAGGAAATTGTCGGCGTTGTGGATGACGTTCGGGAGGGGCAGCTCGACGCCGACACCTGGCCGACAGAATATCTGCCTTTCAACCAGAGCCCCGATTCTTACATTGGCATTCTTGTCCGGACCGCTCAGGCGCCGGCGCCAATGCTGGCGACGCTCGAAGCCGCCATCCATCAAATCGATCCCGATATCGGCGCGGTGCAGGAGATGACGATGCGCGAGACAATCAACGAGTCGCCCACTGCCTACCTTCATCGGTCCGCGATGTGGCTGGTGGGCAGCTTTGCCGCCCTGGCGTTGCTACTCGGCGCCATAGGACTTTATGGCGTCATCGGATACTCCGTCAGCCAAAGGACGCGCGAAATGGGGATTCGGATGGCGCTGGGCGCGCGACATCGCGACGTGATGACCGACGTGGTCTGGGAAGGCGGCGTTCTCGTAGGCGCCGGACTGATAGTTGGCATTACCATAACCATCGCGCCGACGCGCCTGCTTACGAGCCTGCTCTATGGCGTCAGCCCGGCCGACCCATTGATTCTTGCGGTCGTTTCCGCAGTGCTGGCCGGGGTGGGGCTTTTCGCCAGCTACATGCCCGCGCGGCGCGTGACGAAGATCGATCCCATGGCCGCCTTGAGGTACGAGTAAAACTGGGGCGGCTGGAAGGCTTGCCGAAAACTCACGACTCAACGCAAGGACCGCGACAGGGGCCCGGCCGAGGTCGGCCGAGGCGACGAGGGCGAGCGGCGGGCGAGAGCACGCCAGCGCACCCATAGCCAGCCGGCACCCAACAGCAGGCCGCCGGGGAGAAGCACGGCTCCGACAATCGCTACGCGGTCGAACTTCTTAGCGTTGAGATTCCAACTGCTGGGTAGGTGCATGGGCGCTACTCTCGCGGCTTGCCTATGCTGTTGAGCATTTTGCATACCAGTTCGCAAATGCAGCGAAGGCTAGGGTTAGCGCGCAAAGAGGGTGCAATTGTTTGCCTTAAAGTGGCCAAAGGGTTGCCCTTTTTGGCAGGTGGTGGACAGGTTGAAAGGCGGTGGGGGGCGATAGGCGTCGCTGGCCGGCGGGGCGCCGGTCACCGGGCACCAGGCACCGGGCAAGCGGCGGGGCCGCCCTTACTCTGGACGCCGCTCCCGTTGGTCCCCACCCCAGCGCCGTTGCGACGCTGGGGACCCCGGTTCGCGGCTGCGGCCCGGCTTCGTTCTTGGCGGAATTTCCTGACGGCAATTCCTTGCTGGCGGAATTTCCTGAGGGAAATTCCTTGGCTCGGCAACGGAGGCCCGATTCGCTCAGCGCCTCTCCAAGTTGCCGCAAAAGGGATCAGGCCGCAGGGCTCATGGCTCATAGCTCATGCTCATGGCCGCGCGGGACTACCGGGACTACAATGTGGACGCCGAGGCGCCGCGCTCTACGTTGCCGTCCAGCCGCCCGCCGGAAAGCGCAGGCGCCTTGCTCGCGGTTCCCTTCGGGCGGTGAGCATGTGGAGCAGCCCTCATAGTGGGTTCAATAGCACAAAATGAAAACTGCGCCGGATTTCGAGTGACCTTCCGATGAAAATTTCTCGCTACGCCTTCTGGATCCTGGCAGTTTTCGCGGTGTTCGCGATCATGCCGCCCGCCGCGGCCTCGCAACAACCAACCCCTCCGCCCACGCCACAGCGCAGTGCCGCGCAGCCGGCGGCGGGGGCACAAGGAAGCACGCAAGCGGAAAAGCATCCCGCCATGGCGGGGTCGCCGAAGCACATTTTCTTCGTGATCCCCGCTTTCAACGTGGACTATGGCCACAAGTTTGTCCCCATGACCTCGCACGAAAAATTTCTGGAATGGGCGGAAGGTGCTTACGACCCGATCGGACTGGGAGCGCTTGCGACGGAATCGGCGTTGGAGCACTCCAGAACGGACGGCTTCTGCGGCTACGGCAGCGGGCTAGGAGCCTACGGCAAATGCTATGCGTCGGCGCTGGCGGACGGAAACATTTCCAGCTTCTTTGGCGATTATCTGTTCCCAAGTTGGCTGCATCAGGACCCGCGCTACTTCCGTCTGGGAGGGCAAGCCAGCTTCGGCGCTCGCCTCTGGTATGCCATTTCCCGCGTTTTCATCGCGCGAACCGATAGCGGCGGCTGGACCTTCGCCAGCGGCGCCACGGGAGGCACGGTATTGGCCGCAGTCACTTCGAATTTGTACTATCCGCAATCGGAACGCAACGTGGGCCACACCTTTTCCCGCGTGGCCTGGGACCTGGGCGGCACGGCGATCTTCAATGTTGAGGCGGAATTCTGGCCGGATATCGAACGATCGCTTAAGAAGCGATTTTAGCGTCGCGGCGGGGCCACCCAATTTCTGCGCCGGCACCGGACATCGGAGCCACCATTGGGTCCCATGGCTGGCTTATGGGATGGCCGCGCTCATCGGCGGTTCCCGCCTCACCCTGCAGCGCATTTCCCCTCCGATATCTTCGCCGGGGGCGTGCTCGGTTATGCCATCGGTCATTTCGTCGTGATGCGCCGGGACGACTAGCCAGGCGCCGCGCGGCAAGAATGCCGTTCCTCTATCGTGGATGTCCGAGCTGGGGGTGCTTGCCCAAGTACTCATAGCGGGCGAGCAGCGCGCGCGCCGTCGCCGGCGTGATCCATCGCGGGCTGTCAGCGTCGTCGCGCAGCATCCTCGGCGCGGGCATAGCCGGACGCCAAACGAAGACCCCCGTGCAGCCGACCTGCTCGACGGACCCGGCGACGGGTATCGCGAACCGCTGACCGCGCCTCCAGTAACACGTCTTGCCGGTGTGTCCGGTGAAAAGGAGCGCGCGGGTTTGGCGAAGCCGGGACATTTAGGCGGGGCGGGCAATTTCCTGGGCTTCGTGGGCGCGGGCGCCGGCCGGGCGGGCCTGCAAGGGCAACGTCAGCCGCGCTTGGCAGCCGCCCTGGGGCCGGTTCTCGAGAGACAGGCTGCCGCCGTGGGCTTCGGCGATCTGGCGGCTGACGAGCAGGCCGATGCCGGAGCCGGCGGGCTTGGTGGTGAAAAACGGCACGAAGAGATTTTGCAGATTAGCGAGGCCGGGGCCGTCGTCCTCGACGACGATTTCAACCCGCCCATCGACCGCGCGCCAGCTTACCCGCACCGGCGGCGCGGCCCGGGAGCGAATAGCGACTTGCGGTTCGAGAACGGCATCGGCGGCATTTTTGACCAAATTGATCAAGAGCTGCTCGAGCTGATCGGGATCGGCAGCGAGCGTCAGATCGGGGCCGGCGAGCACGCCGACGGCGACGCGCGGCTCCAATTCGGCGACGCGTCGCACGACCGGCCCCAACTGCATGGCGCGAATTTTGGGCTTAGGCAGGCGGGCCCAGCGCGTGTAGGCGCTCATAAAACGGCTGAGCGCTTCGGCGCGGCTGGCGATGATGCCGAGGCCGTGCTCCATGTCGGCGCGCCAATCCACGGGCGGGGGCGACATCTTGAGCAACTGGTCGAGGCTATCGGCCAAGGAGTGGATGGGGGCCAGGGAGTTATTCAACTCATGGCCGAGCACGCGGATTAGGCGCTGCCAGGCCTGGCGCTCTTCTTCGCGCAGGGCGCGGCTGAGGTCGGTGAGGACCAAGAGCTGATGCACGCGGCCGCCTTCGCGGAATTGGCCGCGGCGCAATTCCCAGCGCCCGGCGCGGTCGGGAAAGGGCAGGAGCAAGGTGCGGGCGGGCTCGCCGGCCAGGCAGGCGGCCAGGCCGAGGGCACGCGCGGTTTGCCCTAACAACCCCTCGCGATCGCCGCCGAGCAGGCGCTCGCCGGAGCGATTGACGAGGGTCAACTGGCGGTCGGGGTTAAAGGCGAAAACGGCGACGTCCACCTCGGCCATGATCTTTTCCAGCAAGGCGGTGGCCTCGAGCGCGCCCAAGCGCTGCTCGCGCAAGATGGCGCCGAGCGAATTGATCTCGAAAAGCACCTCGCCCAGAGCATCGTCATGGCCGGCGCCGCGGGCGCGCAGCGAGAAATCGCCTTCCCGCAGGGCGGCGAGCAAATTCGAGAGGGTTTGCAGGGGAAAGACGACGCGGCCGCGCGCGGCTTCGGCGCAGCTCAGCCAGAAGCCGACCAGCAGAACGGTGAGAGTCCACTGCAAGCGCAGCGTATGAGAGCCGGTCCAGAGCAGGATCTCGGCGACGACCACCGCCGGCAGGCCGGCCAACAGAGCTAGGAGAAAGATGCGGAGATCGTGACGAAGGCGGGGCATAGGCCTCGGCCTTATCAGGTTACGCCTTTAACGTAGGCGGGGCGATAAGCGTCGCATCGCCGCTTTGCTTGGCGCTCCGCTGCGCTGCGCTTGCCGGTCGCTCGGCCTCCTTCACGTACATCTGGGTACGCTCAGTCGGCCTCGCTCCCGCCGCCTCGCGCCGCACATGGCTCATAGCTCATGGTTCATGGCTCACGGCTCATAATTCATGGGTCATGGCTCGCGGCTTAAAGTCGGCGGCTCGTGGGCGGCCGCATGCCGGCTAATCAATGCGAATCGAGCCGGAACTGGTGCGGGCTACGATACTGGCGCCGTGACCGGGAGCCGTCTCGCGCAGATAGCCGTGCAGTTCGTGGCGACTGACCGCGCCCTGGACGGTAAGCGGCACGTTGGTGTCGATTCGGCCGGAAGCGGTAAACAGGTCCACTTCGGCCGCCGCTTGCGCGGGCAGGTGCAGGCTGATGCCGCCCGAGCCGCTGCGCGCCTCCCAGCGGGCGGAGGACGGCAGCGCGCCGGCAATGCTGATGGTGCCGCTGCCGGTGTCGGCATTGACCCCGACGGCGGCGTCGCTGACGTGAATGTTGCCGCTGCCGGTCGAGGCGCGCACTTCCCCGCCGGCGCCGGCAATGACGATCGAACCGCTGCCGGCGGAGGCGTGAGCCGCGCCCCCGGCGCTGTCAATCTCGACGTCGCCGCTGCCGGTAGAGGCGCGAGCCGCGCCCTTGACGCCGGCAATCGTGGTGTTGCCGCTGCCGGTTTGGGCGCTGGCATCGCCGCCAATCTGCCGCAAGGTGACCGAGCCCGAGCCGCTGGAGGCACGCACGGTGCCGGCGAGGCCGGTCACGGTGTCACTGCCGGAGCCGCTGCTGGCCCGCAGCGTGGTCTCGGCCGGGGTCACGATCTCGAAGGAAATCGAGACGTTGCGTCCTAAATCGCCGCTCAGCTTGCCGATCTCGATGATGTTGCCCTCCTGGTGGACGGGCGGATTGCTTTCGATTTCGCGCACGCGGCTTTGGTCACGGCCGCGGATGCGAGCGTGGATCGTGACCGTGCCGGCGGCGCCCGGGCTTACCTGAATGGAGCCGGAGCCAGTCTGGACGGTCATCTCGACCGGGCCGCTGACGGTGAGCGTACGCTGAAACGAGCCTTCGTAATTGCCCCAATCGAAGCCGGCGACGGCGAGGGCCAGAGACAGAACGAGGCCGAGAAAAACAAGGCGCGAACGTGGCATGGGCGATTTCCTCACTGGTCAAAGACGCAGCCGGAGCCGCGAGGTAAGCCGCAAACCAACGCTATTCAACCACGGCGGGGGCGGGGACGCGCAAACCGGCCCACTTTTCGAGCAGGGTCAAGGAGGCGACGTAGTCGGCCCCGGCCAGGCCCTCCTCGGCAGCCACGGCATAGATCTCCTCGACCGTCTCGAGCGCCGGAAGCTTCACGCGCAGCTCGCGGGCAAAATCGAGCATCAGGTGGATGTCCTTGAGCATCAACGCCAGGGGAAAATTGGGGGTGAAATCGCGGCGCTCGACGAAGGGGCCCTTGTACTCGACCACGCCGGAGCGGAGCATGGTCGCGGCAATGATCTCAAGCATCTGCCGCGGCTGCACGCCGGCCTTTTCCGCCAGCACCAGGCCTTCGGCGAAGCCTTCGAAGATCAGGGCAATGTTCAAATTCATGGCCAGCTTGGCGGCCAGTCCCATGCCGTTGTCGCCGATATGAAACACGCGCTGGCCCATGGCCTGGAAGAGCGGATCGAGCCGCTCCATCGCTTCCTTGCGGCCGCCGGCAATGAACACCAACTCGCCGGCCTCGGCGCCGCGCTTCGAGCCGGTCACCGGGCAATCCACCAAATCGGCGCCGCGGTCGCGCAGGCGGGCGGCGAAGTCGCGGCTGGCGGAGGGGGAAATCGTGCTGGAATCGGCGACCAGCAAGCCGGGACGCGCGACCCCCAAAACGCCATCATCGGCCAGCAATACGCGCTCGACTGCCGCCGTGTCGCTGACACAGATCCAGACGATGGAGCTATCGGCCGCGGCCTCGGCCGGGGAGATCGCCACCCGGGCGCCGGCGGCATCTTGCAACGCCTGCGCCTTGGCGGCGGTGCGATTCCAAACCGTGACTTCGTGTCCAGCCTTGACCAGATTGGCGGCCATGGGGCCGCCCATGATGCCGGTGCCTAAAAATGCGACTTTCATTCCCTCTCGCTCACTTTATAAAACTATCATGCGGCGACGGTGGGTGCGCGATAGGTTGAGCACCGCCGCGCCGGCGCGAGTCGCGCAAACATGCAGGCTGGCCTTACTGCCAGGCACCGCCGCCGCGGCGGCGCGGTAAACTGAGAGCGCCGGCGGCCCGCCGGCACATCGCATGCCCAAGGCCAAAGTCGCCGCAGGACAGATCTGGCGCCAAGACGCATCGGGCGTCCACTATCTCATCACCCGCGTGTACAACGAGCTGTTCGATCAGTACGCGATTTTGCGCCGCGTGGAGGGCGAGGAAACGATGCGCATAAAGGTGCGCGGCGGCGATCCGCAACACCCGCTGCCTGGCTTCACGCAAGAATCCGGAGAGTTCAATCTCGACGACGCCGCTTCCGGCGGCGGCGACCGCTCATGAGCGGGCATTTGCTGAACCTGCTCGCCGGCTTCATTCTCCATTCCATTTCGTCGCTCGGCTACGTAGGGATCCTGCTGCTGATGGCCATCGAGTCGGCGTGCATCCCACTGCCGTCGGAGATCACTCTACCCTTCGCCGGCTACCTGGCCTGGACCGGGCGCTTCGATCTGGCCGGGGTGGCCATCGTCGGCGCGCTGGGCTGCAACTTGGGCTCGGCCGTGGCTTACGAGGTAGGCGCGCGCGGCGGACGCTCCTGGACGGAACGCCATGGACGCTGGCTCTTATTGCGTCCCGACGATCTGACGCGCGTGGATCGCTGGTTCGCGCGCCACGGCGAGATCACGGTTTTCCTCTGCCGGCTGCTGCCGGTGTTTCGCACCTTCATCGCCCTGCCGGCCGGCATCGCCCGCATGCGCCTGGGCCGCTTTCACCTCTATACGTTCCTCGGCTCCTTGCCCTGGTGCTGGGCGCTGGCATACTTCGGCTTTCGGCTGGGCGCCAACTGGACGCAACTGCAAGGCGTTTTTCATCGCTTCGACGACGTCATTGTAGCGATCATCGCCGCCGGCCTGGCCTGGTTCATTTGGCATCATTGGCCGACGCGCCAAGCCATGGCGGCTCGGCCGGGTCCTCAAGGCAGAGACAATTAGGCACCAAAAGTGACGGAAAACGTCGCAATGGGCTGCGGCGGAGGCTGCGCCGCGATGGATAATGCGAGCGTTTTCAATGGTGCGGGGGGCGGCGCTGTTTGGCCCTTGGCGTGCAATTTATGGAAGTGTCTTATCGGCCGCGTTACCGCGCGACGATCAGAAAGGAAAGGCCGGCTCATCCGGGGGGAAGCGAGCCGGCCGTTCCCTTTTATGGCAGGCGCGGCGATAGGCTTCGGATAGCTTCGTCGTCAGTCGCTCGGGCCGGATCGGATACGTTGGTGTATTCCTCCCGCCCCTCGCCGCCTGCAGCCTCGCCCTGCTCACTACTCCCACCCCAAGGCGCGCCGCTGCGCCTCGGGGACCCCGGGCTCGCCCCGCTCCGGCGTGGTTAGCCGGCAGGGACCCGCCCTGCGGAATTTCGCGGGACCTCTTCGGCGCTTCGCTGCGCTGCGCATTCCCCCTCGATCTCGGCTTGCTGGATTTTCGGCGGGAGGCCCGCGGGCTGTCGCCAGTTGCCGCGATAAGCTTGAAGGATGCGGATCGGCATCACCTGCTATCCCACCTATGGCGGGAGCGGCATCGTGGCCACCGAGTTGGGCCGGGAATTGGCGCAACGCGGGCACGAGGTCCACTTCATCAGCTACGCGCAGCCGATTCGCCTGGATCCCGAACAGCCCGGCATCTATTTCCACGAGGTCGAGGTTTCGAACTACCCGCTCTTCGACTACCCGCCCTATACGCTGGCGCTGGCCTCGAAGATGGGCGAGGTGGCCGAATCGGCGGGGCTCGATCTGCTGCACGTGCATTACGCGATTCCGCACTCGGTGAGCGCCTATTTGGCGCGGGCCATGAGCGCGCGGCGGCTGCCTTTCATCACCACCCTGCACGGCACCGACATCACGCTGGTGGGCATCGATCGCGGCTACTTGCCGATCACGCGCTTCGCGATCGACAGCAGCGACGGGGTGACGGCCATCTCCGAATACCTGCGGCAAAGGACGGCGGCGGAGTTCGAGGTGCGGCATCGCATCGACGTGATCCCGAATTTCGTGAACTGCGAGCAGTACTTTCGGCGCGAGCTGCCGGAACTGCGGGCCCGGTATGCCGCCCCCGACGAGCCCTTGCTGGTGCACCTGTCGAACTTTCGCCCGGTCAAGCGAGTGATCGACGTGGTGGAGATTTTCGCGCGCGTGGCGCGGCGGCTGCCGGCGCGGCTGATCATGATCGGCGACGGCCCGGAGCGCGCCAACGCCGAGCACCGCGCCCGCTGCCTACGCATCGCCGACCGGGCGATCTTCGTGGGCAAGCAAGACCGCATTCACGAACTGCTCTCGATCAGCGATCTCATGCTGCTGCCGAGCGAAATGGAATCGTTCGGGCTGGCGGCGCTGGAAGCCATGGCTCATCAAGTTCCGGCGGTGGCCACGCAGGTGGGCGGCGTGCCGGAGGTCATCGAGGACGGAATCAGCGGCGTGCTGCGCCCGGTGGGCGATTTGGACGGCATGGCGACGGCGGCGCTCGAGCTGCTCGCGGCGCCGCAGCGGCTGCGGGCCATGGGCGAGCGCGCGCGCGAGCGCGCCGACGAGAAGTTTTGCGCCACCAAGATCATTCCCCGCTACGAAAAGCTTTACCGCAGCGTCTTGGACAAGGCGGTCTCCGCCTAGGCGAGACGGGCTTATGATCGGATTTATATGGGACGGGAATCATGATTCGCGGGCGGCAACTTGCGCGCCCCGTCCTGACTGCCACCGCCTTAGCGGTCTGGTCACTGGCGCTGGCCGCCGGCCAGCAGCCGGCGCCCACGCCGATGCCGGCGGGACCGCTGGCGCGATCGCTTTTCGCCTCGCTCGGGAACCTGCAAACCTCCTTGGCGGCGGTGAATCCGGAACGCTGGCGCGCCAAGCAGGCGGTGCGCGCTCAGTTCCAAACCGACCGCGCCGCGATTAACCGCAACCTGGTGGAAGCGCTGCCGAGTTTGGCGCTGAAGGTGGAGGGCGCGCCGCAGGACTTGGGCCGGGCTTTTCGCCTCTATCGAGACGCCGATGCCGTCTATTCGGTGGCGCTGCGCGTCGCCGATTTGACCGCCCGCTACGCGGACGCCAACCAATCGCAAGCGGTCTCGGCGGCGCTCGAGCAGGTGCATCGCAATCTCGACACGCTGGCCGACTATATCCAAGTCGCCGGCTCGGCGCAGAGCGCCGAACTGCTGCAACTGCGGGCGCAACACGACGCGCCGCCGCCAGCGCCGCCCAAGGCGGTGGTCATCGACAACGCCAACGCGCCGCCGCCCAGCCGCCACCACGCGACGCGCCGGAGCAGGAAAACGAAGAAAGCGGCGCCGAAGCCGAAGCCCAGCCCCACGCCGCCGCCCACGCCCCATCCCTAGCGGCGCAGGCGGCTCGCGTTGACAACGCGGGCAGGGTCCGTTAACGTAAGGAATTGTCCTGCCTGCGGTGTGTTCGCGGGGAGCCCTTTTCAGCCCGGAAGTAGGCGGCATGGCGGCGTCCGTCGGGTGGTGAATGGCCCTGACGGCGGCGTGGGGGCGGAAGAGCGTGAAACGACAATGAGCACTTATTTCCCGCGAGCCAGCGAGCTCGAAGCGAAGTGGTACGTCGTGGATGCGGAAGGCCAAGTGCTGGGCCGGCTGGCGGCGCGCGTGGCGCGACTGCTGCGCGGCAAGGACAATCCTCGCTACACGCCCTTTCTGAGCACCGGCGAACACGTGGTGATCATCAACGCCGCCAAGGTGAAGATCACCGGGCAAAAACTGGCGGCCAAGGAATATCACCATTTCACCGGCTATCCCGGCGGGCTCAAGACGCGGTCGTTGCGCGATCGCATGAGCCGGCAGCCGGAGGAAGTGGTGCGCGACGCGGTCGAGGGCATGCTGCCCAAGAACCGCCTGGGCAAGCATCTGGCCCGCCAGTTGCGCATTTATCGGGACGACAAGCATCCCCACGCCGCGCAGCAGCCGCAAGCGCGCAGCCTGGGGAAAGCGTAGAAAAGGAAAGCCAAGGACATCATGGCCGATTTGGTTCAATATCGAGGCACGGGGCGGCGAAAACGGGCGGTGGCGCGAGTGATCCTGCGTCCCGGGAGCGGCCAGACCCGCATCAATGGCCGCGCCCTGGAGCAATACTTCCCCAGCGAGACGCTGCGCATCGAGGCGCGGCATCCGCTGCAACTGCTCGAGGTGACCGGCCAGTTCGACCTGATCGCCCGCGTCGAGGGCGGCGGGCCCACCGGGCAAAGCGGCGCGGTGCGCATGGGCATAGCCCGGGCGCTGCTGGCCTATAACGGCGAGCTGCGGCCGCGGCTGCGCGCCGCCGGCTTGCTCACCCGCGACGCACGCATGAAGGAGCGCAAGAAGTACGGACAGAAGGGGGCGCGCAAGCGCTTCCAGTTCTCCAAGCGGTAACGTTTCCGCAAGGAAAGAAAATCCCGCGCGGCGGGGTTGCAAACTTTTCGAGGAGGTTGATTGGCCACCATCAGCATGAAAGAGCTGCTCGAAGCGGGGGTTCACTTCGGGCACCAAACCAAGCGTTGGAACCCCAAGATGAAGCCGTACATTTTCGGCGAGCGCAACGGCATCTACATCATCGATCTGCAAAAGACCCTCAAGCTCTTCAAAGACGCCTCGCGCTTCGTGCAGGAGCAGGCCGGGCAGGGCAAGACGGTGCTCTTCGTCGGCACCAAGCGGCAGGCGCAAGAGGCGATTGCGGAAGAGGCCACCCGCTGCCAGATGTTTTACGTCAATCAGCGCTGGCTGGGCGGGCTGCTGACGAACTGGGTCACCATCCAGAAATCGATTAAACGCTTCAAGGATCTCGAGGAGATGACCACCGACGGCCGCTACGAGCTGCTGCCCAAGAAAGAAGTCATCCACCTCGAGCGCGAGCGCAAGCACTTGCAGCAGAACCTGGCCGGCATCAAGGACATGCCGGGCCTGCCCGACGTGGTCTTCGTAATCGACTCCAACAACGAGCAAATCGCGGTGCGCGAAGCGCGCAAGCTCGGCATTCCGGTGGTCGCGGTGGTGGACACCAACTGCGACCCGACCGAGGTCGATTACGTGATTCCCGGCAACGACGACGCCCTGCGCGCCATTCGCCTTTTCGCGTCGCGCGTCGCCGACGCCTGCGTCGAAGGCCGGCAACTGCAAGAAGCCGGCGGACAGCCGCTGCCAGAGGCGGAGACGGAAGAGGAAGCGGCCTATCCGGCCGATTATGCCGCCCAGTACGAAGCCGACCGCAAGTACGCCGGCTACGACGAGACGCGCGAAGAAGAAGAGGGCGAGGCCGCCGCGCCCGAACCCAAGGGTCCGGAAGCGGCGCCCGACGCCGCCCCGCAAGCCGACACCGGCCAAGGCGTATAGGAAAATCGGATCGGCGCCGCCAACCGGCCGCGGGGAGAGTTCCGCCGCCCGCCAGAACCACCATGGAAATCAACGCCGCACTCGTGAAACAACTCCGGGACCGCACCGGAGCGCCGCTGATGAACTGCAAGCAGGCGCTGGCCGAAAGCAACGGCGACCTGTCGCAAGCCGAGGTTTACTTGCGCAAGAAAGGCGTCGCCGCCGCCGCCAAAAAGGCCGGGCGGTCCGCCTCGGAGGGCTCGATCGGCGCCTACATCCACGCCGGCGGCAAAATTGGAGTGCTGGTCGAGGTGGCCTGCGAGACGGATTTCGTGGCCCGCACGCCGGAGTTCCAGGCGCTGGTGCACGACGTGGCGATGCACGTCGCAGCCGCCGCGCCGCGCTTCCTGACCCGCGAGCACGTGCCCACGGAAGTGCTGGAACAGGAGCGGGACATCTATCGCGCCCAGGCCAGCAGCAGCGGCAAGCCGGCCGGCGTGCTGGACAAGATCGTGGAGGGCAAGCTGGCCAAGTTTTACGAGGAAACTTGCCTGCTCGACCAGCGCTTCAT
This sequence comes from Terriglobales bacterium, assembly GCA_050746125.1. Taxonomy (GTDB): domain Bacteria; phylum Acidobacteriota; class Terriglobia; order Terriglobales; family SCQP01; genus JAJPKR01. Next base: position 76,809 of record JBOGKX010000002.1, read on the forward strand.
CAAGGACGACAAGCAGTCGATCGGAGAACTCGTGGCCGGCAAAATCGCCCAGTTCGGCGAAAACGTCGCCATCCGGCGCTTCGTCCGTTATAAAGTCGGCGAAGAAGGCGTCAGCTAGCTCCCATGCCGCAACCCACCCCGGCTTTCAAGCGCGTGCTGCTGAAGCTATCCGGCGAGGCCTTGGCCGGCGGCAACGCCTTCGGCATCGATCCGGCGCGGCTGGGCGAGATCGCCGACGAGATCGTATCGGTTTGCGCGCTGGGCGTGGAGGTGGCGCTGGTGCTGGGGGGCGGCAATTTCTTTCGCGGCGTGGCGCTGCAAGCCAAGGAGATGGACCGCGTCGCCGCCGATCACATGGGCATGCTGGCCACGGTCATCAATGGGCTGGCCATGCAAGACGCCCTCGAAAGCCGCGGCGTCACCACGCGCGTGATGAGCGCGATCCAAATGCATCAGGTGGCCGAGCCCTTCATCCGCCGCCGCGCCATCCGACACCTGGAGAAGCGGCGCATCGTCATTTTCGTGGGCGGCACCGGCAATCCGTACTTTTCGACCGACACGGCCGCCGCGCTGCGCGCCATGGAGGTGAAGGCCGAGGTGATCCTCAAGGGCACCAAGGTGGATGGCATCTACGACGCCGATCCGGCGCTGGTGCCGGGGGCGCGGCGCTTCGAGACCATCGGCTATCACGAGTTCATCGAGCGCAACTTGCGGGTCATGGACATTTCCGCCATCTCGCTGTGCCAAGACAACCAACTGCCGGTGATCGTCTTCAACTTGCGCCAGCCCGGGAACGTGCGCCGGGTGGTGCTGGGCGAGCGGATCGGGTCGCGCATCGCCGCCATCCCCCAGCCCGCCGCCGGGCGCGGCTGAATAGGCCGGGCGCCGCCCGGTATAATCCATTTTTGGCGGACAGATCGTCCGCCGCCGAGGACCTTCCGCCATGGCCGTCGCCTCCGCTTCCGTTCCCGCTCTTCGCGACGTATTCCAAACCCTGCGCAACCGCATGGACAAAGCCGTCGGAGACTTCCGCGACTCGCTGGCCTCGATCCGCACCGGCCGGGCTTCGGTTCGGCTGCTGGACGGCGTACGGGTCGAATACTACGGCACGGAGATGCCGTTGAACCAATTGGCCACGGTGCACGCCCCCGACCCGCAGCTGTTGACCGTGCAGCCCTACGACGTAAGCGCGCTGGCCAACATCGAAAAGGCGGTGCGCGCCGCCGACCTGGGCCTCAACCCGGCCAACGACGGCAAGCTGATCCGCATTCCCGTGCCGCCGCTGACCGAGGAGCGGCGCAAGGAGCTGGTCAAGCACCTGCACAAGGTGCTCGAGGATCATCGCACGGCGGTGCGCAATATCCGCCGCGACGGCAACGACGGGGTGAAGAAGCTCAAGGGCGAAAAGAAGATTAGCGAGGACGAAGAGCGCCGCGCGCACGAGGACATCCAGAAGCTCACCGACGACGAGTTGAAGCGGCTGGAGGACGCCGCCGCCGGGAAAGAAAAAGAAGTCATGACGATCTAGGCGGCGGCGGAAGCTGCCGCGAGCCCGCGCCGCGGGAACGACTGGGCCATTTGGGCTAGACTTCCGCCTATGCCCTGCTCCCGTCGTGACTCGCTCGTGGCGCTCGCCAGCGCCCTGATCTCCACGCCTTTCGCGGCCTCCGCCGCGCCGCCGACCGCGCCGCTGCCTTCGCGGGTCTATTCCTTTGCCGACTTGCCGGTGCACGGGCGGCCGGAAGCGCGCTCACGGCCGGTGCTGGCCGGGAGAACGCATACCGGCTTTTCCATCGAACTGCACGAGACCGCGCTGGCCCCGGGCGCGCGTCCGCACCCGCCGCACCACCATGCGCACGAAGAGGTGTTTCTCATGCGCCAAGGGCAGTTGGAAGTGACGATCGCCGGCCGCAGCGCCACGATCGGCCCCGGCGGCGTCGCCTATATCGCCTCCAACCAGGAGCATGGCGTGCGCAACGCGGGTCCTGAAACGGCGCAGTATTTCGTGATGGCGCTCGGCACCGACCGCGGCTAGGCCGCGCCGGCCGGCGCCGCTGGATCGAGCGTCTCCAGCCCCTCATCGCGCGCGGCGCGCAGGAGTCGCTTGTCGCTGCACACGAAAATTGGCAAGCCCTCGGGGGCTTTCAGCACGATGCAGCTGGCAAGATGGATGGCGTCTGCCGCGCGCAGCGGCCGGCGAATCACCAACAGACTGGCGATCTCCACAACATCGCTCCCCATCGGTTGAACCTGGAACGCCTGATCCAAATCGCGATCGAGGGCGTCGATGATCTCGGCCGCCGCAGCGGATGGAATGGAGCCCGCGCGGCTCAACGCCTGGAACGCCGCTCGCGCCTCGACCCGCGCCAGCGCCGACGCGAAAACCGGCGTAGTCTGCCATCCTCGCGCCAGCCGGGCTGCGGCGTCGCTGCCGGGCTCCCGTAGATACAGCTTGACCAGCGCGCTGGTATCGAAGAAATATCCGGTCACGAGCTAGCGCCGGTCCCGAATGACGATCTCGGACGCGCTGACCGGCCCCAAATCAAGGGGCTCAAAGCGAGGCCGCGGCCGCTCTTTCGCTTCCGGATTAGGCGCCGACAGAATAGAAATCACGCGCGCGTTGGAGCGGTCCAGCCTCACCGCCGTGGTCGGAAACTCAGGATTGTGCGGGTTGGGGACCTTGCTGGTGCGGATGAGCCCGGATTCGATCGCTCGGCTCAAGCACGGGCCAGCTTGATCGCGCGCCAGCCCTGCGGCCGGCAAGGTTTGGTCGCGGAAGTTCTTGATCGCGACGAATGTCCGACCGGGCGCCCGCTCGGCCGCGTCCAGGATCCGGATTACGAGCGCCAAGGATCGATCTTCGGTCCCGGCCCCGCAGGCTGCAGCAGCGGGCGGAGGCTGGTCCTGCCGACTCGCGAGTTGGGCGGGCTCGGCGACAGGCAGATGCGCGAACTCAATGCGAATGTAATCGCCTAATTGCGGCTGGAAGTGTTCCGCGCTCGCATCGTCGCGAATCGATTTCCGCACATTGATGCGGCTTTTTGAGTACCGGAGGTCCGCCTTGGGCCTAACGCCGGGAGGGATTACAGGCAGCCCAGCCAAACGACGCTCAATTTCACGCTCCAAGTCTTTAATAGTCATTCTATTTTCCTAATATAATTTTTATCTATATATAACTCAGAAGATAGACGAAAGCCGCGACGCTGTCAAGCCGCGGCGCGGCCCAGTTTTCACGCCGCCTCCTGCGGCGGCCGCGGCCCGGCTGCATTGGTGGCGGAATTTCCCGACGGAAATTCCTTGCCCGGCCAGGGAGGCCGCTTCGCTACGCTTAGCGGGCGCGGGCGGGGGCGAGGGCGTGCACGCGCTCGACGATGGCGGCGGCATCGATCTTGTAGGCGTGCAGCAACTGCTCGGCGGTGCCGCTATGCGGGATTTGCTGGATGCCGAGGCGGATGACGCGCGCGCCTTCGGGACCGAGCGCTTCGGCCACGGCGTCGCCCAAACCGCCGGCCAGGTAATGGTCCTCGACGGTGATCACCAGATTGTTGGTGGCGCGGGAGGCGGCGCGCAGCGTGTTGCCGTCCACTGGGCGCACGCTGAAGAGATCGATCACGCGGATCGTCAGACCTTCTTTTTTGAGCTGGTCGTAGGCGGCGAGCGCTTCGGCCAGCGTCACCCCGGCGGTCACCACGGTAGCAACGTCGTCGGCGCTCTGCCGCAGCACTTTGGCCTGGCCGGCGGCGAAGGTCTCGTCGGCGCCATAGATCAGCGGGCTCTTGGGGCGCCCGGTGCGAATGTAGGCGAGGCCCTGGTGCCGGGCCGCCAGTTCCACCGCGCGCCAGGTGGAGACGGCATCGCTCGGATACAGCACCAGCGATTCGGGCGTGGCGCGGAACAGCGCCAGGTCCTCGAGCCCCATCTGCGACGAGCCGTCCTCGCCGATCGAGACGCCGGCATGCGTGCCGACGACCTTGACATTCGAGCGCGCCAGCGCCGCCAGGCGGATGAAATCGGCGGCGCGGGTCAAGAAGCAGGCAAAGGTGGCGAGAAAGGGAATCTTGCCGGACGCGGCCAGGCCCATGGCCATGCCGACCATGTTCTGCTCGGCGATATAGCTCTCGAAAAAGCGATTCGTGGCGACTTGCTCAAAGTCCTCGGTGAAGGTGGAGTTCTTGACGTCGCCGTCGAGCGCCACCACGCGGCTATCCAGCCGACCGAGCGCGGCCAGCGCCTGGCCGAAGGCCTCGCGGGTGGCGATCGGTTTATCGAAGGCCGGCCGCGGCAGGGACAACGCGGCATTAGCGGCGGGCGGCGGCGCGCCCGCCGGACCGGCGGGCATGGGCTTGGCGCCATTGGCCACGAATTGCGCTTGCAATTCCTTGATGGCGGCATCGGTCTCGGCGCCCTTCTTGAGCGCCTTGCCGTGCCAGCCTTCTTTGTCCTCGAGAAACGACACGCCACGCCCCTTCAGCGTGCGCGCCAGGATCACGGTGGGCTGGCCTTGGGCGGCGCGAGCGGCCTCGAAGGCGTCGAGCAACTGGCCGAGATCGTGCCCATCCACCATCAGCGTGTTCCAGCCGAAGGCGGCCCAGCGGCGCTGATGCTCCTCCATGCGGTGCTGCAGCATGGTGGGTTGGCTCTGACCCAGGCGGTTCACGTCCACGATGGCGCAAAGGTTGTCCACGCCGTCGTGGCTGGCCACTTGCGCCGATTCCCACACCGAGCCTTCGGCAGTTTCGCCGTCGCCCATCAGCACGTAGGTGCGATAGGGACGCTCCTCGATGCGCGCCGCAAGCGCCATGCCCAGGCCCACCGCCAGCCCCTGGCCCAGAGCGCCGGTGGGAACGGCGACGAAGGGCAGGATGGGGGTGGGATGGCCCTCGAGATCGGAGTCGAAGCGGCGCAGGGTGAGGAGATGCTCACGGGGAATGAAGCCTAGCTCCGCCCAGGCGGCGTAGAGCACGGGCGCGGCATGCCCTTTCGAGAGCACGAATTTGTCGTTCTCGGGCGCGGCCGGGCGGCGCGGATCGAAGCGCATCACGGCAAAGAACAGCGCCGCCATGATCTCGGCCGCCGACATGGAGCTGGTGGGGTGGCCGCTACCGGCCGCGGTGGTGGACTGGATCGAGTCGATGCGCAACTGGGTGGCGATATTCCGCAGACCGGCGATGAGCGATTGGCGATCGGTGGGCACGAGCGTTCTCCCTGTAATTGGCGGCTAGCGCGGGGCGGCGGCCACGGCGGCGGGCAAGCTGAAGCGGACGTTTTCGACGATCTCGCCCACCTCTTCGACGCGCGCGAAGGCGAAGCGCTCGCGCAGCACCGCCACCACTTGCTGCACCAGGCTCTCGGGCGCGGAGGCGCCGGCGGTCAGGCCCAAGACGGCGACGCCCTCGAGCCACGCGGCGCGAATCTCCTCGACGCTGTCGATGCGGTAAGCGGGCGCGCCGGCATTGGCGGCCACCTCGACCAGGCGCAGCGAATTCGAACTGTTCTCCGAACCGACCACGAAAACCGCGTCCACGCGCGGGGCGATGGCCTTGAGCGCGGTCTGGCGATTTTGCGTGGCGTAGCAAATATCCTGAGCCTTGGGCCCGACCATGGCGGGAAAGCGCGCCCGCAGGCGGGCGATGATCTCCGCCGCCTCGTCCAAGCTGAGCGTGGTCTGGGTCAGATAAGCAACGCGATCGGGATGCTCGACCGCCACGGTCTCCGCCTGCTCCGGCGTCTCGACCACGGGCGTGCCCGCGGGCACCTCGCCCAGCAGGCCGACGATCTCGTCGTGCTCGCGATGACCGATGATCACCAGGCTGAAGCCGCGCTGGATGTAGTCGCGGGCCTCGGCGTGCACTTTGCTCACTAGCGGACAGGTGGCGTCGATCACCCGCAGGGAGCGCGCCCGCGCCGCCTCCCAAGCTTGCGGCGCCACGCCATGGGCGCTGAAGAACACGCGCGCCCCCTCGGGCGCCTCTTGCAAGCGGCGGATGAAGACCGCGCCGCGCTCTTCCAGGCCGCGGATCACGGTGCGGTTGTGGACGATTTCGTTGAAGACGTAGATGGGCGGTCCGAACCGGTCCAGCGCCTGCTCGACCGCCTCCACCGCCCGCACCACGCCGGCGCAGAAGCCGCGCGGCTTGAGGATCAGGACGGTTTTGACGGGAGCGGCAGGCATTGCGGGAGAGCGGCAAAACGAACCGCTACCATTTTACCGAATCCCGCCGCGCGGCAACGCGGAAACGCCCAGCTCCGGGCGTTTCCGCGTGTTCGGAGGAGCCGTGGCTAGAAGGTTACCTTCAAGCCGAGTTGGATCTGCCGCGAGCTGCCCGAGTCGCCCGGTGCAAACCGGGTGCCGCGGATCTCGCCAAAGGTGGCGCTGCCCAGCGTCGCGCTCGGCTGCCCAAAATTGGCGTGGTTGAACAGGTCGAAAGCATCGGCCCGCAATTCGATCGTCACGCGCTCGCCCACTGGGAACTTCCGCGCCAGCGAGAAGTCCACGTTGGTAAAGCCCGGCCCGAAAAGCGTGTTGCGGCCCTCATCGCCGAGCGCGCCGGCGGCGGCGCCGGGATTCGCGAAGGCCGCGGTGTTGAACCAGGCGTTCACGGTGGGATCGCTCAGCGTCGGATCGGCGACCAGGTTGGCGCGGGTCAGGCCGCTGGTTCCGGTCGTCGGATTGAATCCCGGCACGAAAACCGTGAACGGGTTGCCCGACTGCAGCGTCACGACGCCCGCCACCTGCCAATCCTTCACGAAGCGGTTCTGCGCGAAGGGCAGGCTGTAGACGCCGCTGAAAGTGAAGTGATGCCGTGCATCGAAGTCGCTCGAACCGCGGTCGTTGCGGAAGTCCAGGCTGTCCTGCACCGCGATCCCTTCCGAGTTCAGGGAGTTGTAGTCGATCGCGTGCGACCAGGTGTAGTTGGCGTCGAACTCCAACCCGCGGCCGAGGTGCTTTTTGGCCGTCACCCACAGGGCGTTGTAATTGGAGTTGCCGCCGGCGATGATCTCGGTGACGCGGGCGTACTGCGGAAACGGATTGCCCTGGTTCTCGTTGATCGAGAGGCGCTGATGCGTGCCCTTGTTACCGACGTAGCCGACGGAGAGCCCGAGCGTCGAGGTGACTTGGTGCTCGACGTTCAGGTTCCAATCCTGGACGTAATCGTCCTGGAAATTAGGATCGATGTTCGCGGGCGAAATGCTGGCCGCGCTCACCCCCGCCAAGGGCTGATCAAGGGTGATCGTCTTGCTCCGCGAGGCCGCGTTGAGCAGCGGCAAGGCAAAGGGCGGATTGCCGGTCAGGCCGGTGACGGAGTTCAGCACCGGCTGGTCGTAATACAACCCGTAGCCGCCGCGCAGCACGGTCTTGCCCTGGCCGGAAAGATCCCAGGTGAAGCCGGCGCGCGGCGCGAACTGCTTGCCGTTGGCGCCGTAAGGCTGGCTGGTTTGGCGCAAGGCGCCCGTAAGCGGATCGACGACCGAAAAGCGGTCCGTGGTGTCGGTCGGCGTCTCGTTAAAGCTGTAGCGCAGGCCGCCCACCCAGGCGAGCCGCGGCGAGACTTTGAACGTGTCTTGCACGAAACCGTCGAGCGCGGTTACGGCCAGATCGCTGAAGGCGCCGCCCTGCGTGGTGGTGAAGGTATTGACCACCCCCCCCTGGAAGTCCGGAATCGAATTGAAGCGGATCGAGCCGGGCGTAAAGCCGAAGTTATTGGAGCTGACGCGCCGCGCCTCGTAGCCGAACTGGATGTAATGGCGGCCTTGCATGGTGCTCACCGTGTCGGCCAGCACGACGGTAGTGTCGGAGCGGCCTTGCGGAAAACCGTTCGGGCCGCCGAGCGCGAAGGCGCCGGTCACGGCGATGAAGGGCAGCCCGCCTACCGCGGTGCCGGTGTCGATGCCAACGCTGGCGGGATCGATATTTTGGTTGGGCGTGAAGCTGATGCGCACGCGGTTGCCGCCCAAGCGGATGCTGTTGATGGTGTTGGCCGAAAGCGTGTGATCGTAATTCAGGGTGAGGATTTGGCGGCGGCCGGCGCGCGTATCGCCGAAGCCCGGCACGTTGTCGCCCTGCAGGTTGGGCTCGACGCGATGATCGATCTGAATCGCATAGTAGCCGTGCAGGGTGTCGTTCGGCCCCAAAACGGCTTGGATGTCGCCGGTATAGACGTCGAGATTGACCGGGGCGACCGCCGAACCCACCCAGGTATCCATCACGCCCGTGCCCTTGGGATCGAGGCTGTTGGCGAGGGGAATGAATTGCAGGAGCTGCCGCGCCGCCGGATCCACGACCGCGGCGCGCTCGTCGGAGGAAAGCACGCGGGTATTGAAGGGCAGGCCCTGCCGCTGGCGCAGGCCCTCGTAGGTGGCGAAATAGAAGAGCTTGTCCTTGACGATCGCGCCGCCGATATCGCCGCCGAAATTGTTGCGCTTGAACGGATCCTTGGTGGTCGCGAAGAAGTTGCGGGCGTCGAGCGCGTCGTTGCGCAAAAACTCGAAGACCTCACCGTGGATGGCGTTACTGCCCGAGCGCGTGGCGATGTTGACGACCGCGCCGCTGTTGCGACCGTATTGCGCGTCGGGCGTGCTGTTTTCGACCTTGAACTCGGCCACCGTGTCGATCGAGGGTTGGAACGTGATCTGGTTCTGAATCATGTCGTTCAGATTGATTCCGTTGACCATGAAGTTCGTTTCGTCCTCGCGGTTGCCGGCGGTGTTGATGGCGAACGAGCCTTGGCCGCGCACCGGCGAGGTCAAGAATCCGCTCTGCGGCGGCACCACCGTGCCCGGCACCAACAAGCCCAAATCCACGAAGTGGCGGCCGTTGAGCGGAATCTCCTGCACGGTCCGCTGCGTCACCACGTCGCCGACCGTAATCGTGCCCTGATCCACTACGGGAGCGGCGCCGGACACGTTGACCGTTTCGCTTTGCGCCGCGACTTGCAGCGTGAGATGCAGGGTGGTGGTCTGGCTGACCTCCACGCTGACGTTACTAATCTGAAGCTGGCCGAACCCTGACTTGGTCACGGTCATGGTGTAGGCGCCGATGCGCAGCCCCGCGACCACGAAATTGCCGCTTTTGTCGCTGACCGTCGCGCGCGCGACGCCGAGCGCCGGGCTGGCGACCGCGATGCGCGCTCCCGCCACCGAAGCCTGGCTGGCGTCCAACACCGTGCCGCTGATTTGGCCGGTCGCTTGCGCCACCAGCGGCAGCGCCGCCGCCCATAGGACCGCGATCGTCACCATCCACACGTTCTTAAATCGGTACACGTTACCCCTCCTCGAGCCGTCTTCGGCTCGGATTAGCGCCGGAATTATTATTGGGACACCACACACTCGGTCCGCGACAATTCGCGAACCATGCAGGACTAACTTACATTAAGGATGCCAAATCCGTCTGGTCGCTTCCGCCCATAGAAGTGTGTGTTTGAATACTACTCATATTTAGAGGAGATTCGGTTTCTTGTAGTACGGGTCAGGGGCTCGGAAGCGCCGCGCGCGGAAACGCGGCACCCGGGGCGACGGCGGGGGGAACTTAGGCGGCGGGGCGCAGTTGGGAGCGAAGTTTTGCTTCTTCGCGCCGGCGCCGGCGGGCATGGGCAACTTGCAGCAGACCGCCGACGATGGCCAAGTTCTTCATGATATGGACCGGCTCGCGGCGGTGCGCCACGGAGGTGACGGGGAGCAAATAGGCGGCAAGGGCCAGCGCGGCGAGGCCGGGCAGCACGCCGGCCGCCAACGCCGCGCCGCCGGCGATTTCGATCGCGGCCACCGCGTGCCGGACTTCACGCGCGCGCCCGATCCCGAGTTGCTGAATATAGGCTTCTTGCTGTTCCGGCCGGCGCAGCTTTTCCACCCCGGCGCCGATGAAGACGCTAGAAAGGAGGAGTCGCGAAACCACGTCCAAGGACTTCATAGGGAGGTCTCCGGCGAGTATTGGATGCCCCCTCGGCGTGGGTATTTGCCCGCTCTCGAGCGCCACTGGCTAGAAGGTGAAGATCAAGCCGGCCGAGGGCTGGGAAACCAGCGAATACTTATTGGTGGTCAAGGCCGGATTGTGGAAGTCAGGAACTTTGAAGAATAGGCCTTGATATTCGATGCGGGCCCCGATGTAGCCGATATGAAAGTCGAAGCCGACGCCGATATTGCCGGCCCCGCGCGTCTGCGTGCTGACAGGGCTAATGTCGCTCGGCGAGCGCGGGCGGAACACCACGGCGCCGCCGCCGGCCAGCACGAAGGGCTGCAGAAACCCCAGGATGCGCGGCGTCGTGAGGACCTCGTTGCCGACAAACTCGTGCAGCGAGGCCGGCACGCCGACCAGCAATCCGGGCAATCCCGGCGTGGTCGGCGGGGTGACGTAGCGCTGCCCGTTGCGAGTGTAGCCGTACTCGAACTCCAACGCCTCCCATCCGTTGACAATGATAGCGGTAGCCGAGCAGCAGGCCGACGGAGTTGGTGTCGAAGTGCTTGACGGGATTGCTGAAGCTGCGCGAAGCGTACACGCCGCTGACCTGGGCAGAAAATTCACTATGCTGCATGGAACTCGGCGGGGCGGGATTTTGCGTTCGGGAGCGCGCCGCCCGTTTGGCATAACGGCGCCAGGGTGTGGCCAAGTAAACGGTTCTCAACTCCGCCTGCGTGCGCCGGTTGGCGGCCTGGCCGGCGGAGGAGACGGTGTCTGCGCCGGAACTAGCCGGCAAACTTTGCGCGAATAAGCCTCCGGTTAGACATAAAGCGATAGCGGCTAAGGTCGCAGCTGACGAGCGCATCGAGAGACGTACCTCCAAAGTGGTATGCGCAGTCGGATGCGGCGGGCCATCCCTGGGGCTTCAAGCTCCAGCGTGGAATCAATGCGATTTGTAAATCCAAAGATGCTTCGTGGCGGCTTCGATGCCGGTGAGATCCGGGGGCGGGCCGGGCAGCGCGGTATAAGCCTGTATGCAGGCATCGCATCCACTCTGGTCCACGATGGCGCCGCCATAGCGTTGCAGAGCGAGCATGACGGCCTTGGCCGCCGGACTAGCGGGCAGCGCCGCCACATTTACCGCCGGGTCCAGGCGAATCTTGGCGCCCTCGCATAGGGGCGCGCCGGCCACCGTGCCATCGCTGTGGGACGCAGGCACGGCGCGGCATACCTCCGGGCTCATCAGCCGCCAGCTAGCCACGATCGAGAGCGCATGGCGCAGGCGGCCGGGGGCGCTCAACTCGCCGGGAAGAATCACGCCGGCCAAGCCGGTGATCTGCGCCGCCGTGCCGCCGGGCGCGCCATCGGAGTAGCGCAGCGAGCCGGATTGGATCTCGCCAATGCTGAAAGGCGAGGTGTTGCCCGGGCAGGTGACTGGGCAGCCGGCGGCATCCACGCACAAGCGCCAAAAGTCGTAATAGCGGCGCGTCCGCGTATCGAGCACGATCAGGTGCCCATCGCTGCCGGTCGAAGGCTGCCAGCCGCAGCCGCCCGCGGCGACATTGGGCACGGCGACGTGGTCGCGGCGTCCATAGAATCCGTAGTCATCGAAGCGCGTCTTTCCCCAGGCGCCGCGCGTAAGCTGCACGGGATAGTCGTAGCCGCCGTCGTGCGTGTTGAGCCCCAAGGTGATGGCGCGGATGCGCGGATTGCTGGAGAGATCGGCGAACGGTCCGCGCGGCGCGGAGTAGAGCCAGCGCGCCCCCGCGGCGCGGAAAACCACGCGGAGCGGCGCCGGCGGCGTGGCGGGCGCGGCTAACGCCAGTGCGGCGATCACGACCGCAAAGCGGCATCGCTCCATTGCCGTCAGCATAGGCGCGGCGGCAGAGCGCCCGGCATGGGTCAAATGAAGAAAGGCGGCGGCGCACCGGGCACCGGCGATCAGGCGGCGGTGGGGACCTGGACTCGCGGGCTGCCTAGTACGGGGGCAGAGGGGATTTGCTACAATCCCCGGCCATGAGAATTGCCCTTTCGCCCGTGAGCGCGCGGCTGGCGCCGTTCGCCTTGGTTGTGTGCCTGGCGGCAAGTATCGCCGCCCAAACTCCCGCCGCGCCGGCGGAACTCGCCGCGCAGGGCCGCGCGCAATTCCAGCAAACTTGCGCGTTTTGCCATGCTCCGGATGCCACCGGCGGCCGCGGCCCGGACCTGGTGCGCTCGCCGTTGGTCAACGACGACACGACCGGCGCGGCCATCGCCCAGGTGATTCGCAACGGCCGGCCCGACAAGGGCATGCCCGCTTTCCAACTGAGCGACGGTCAAATCGCCGCCGTCATCGCCTTCCTGCGGCAGCGCATCGCCGAGTCGCTGCGCTCGAGCAGCGGGCCGGGGCGGGACTATCCGGCGGCACGGCTGTTGACCGGCAACGCGTCCGCGGGCGAGGCGTTCTTCGCGGGAGCCGGCGGTTGCACGGCCTGCCACTCGGCGACGGGCGACCTGGCCGGCATCGCCAGCCGCCTGGCGCCGGTCGCACTGCAACAGAACATGCTCTATCCACGGCGGCGCAAGGCCGCGAGCGTCACCGTGCACTTGGCCGACGGCCAGACGATCGCGGGCGAGCTGGCGCGCGAAGACGAGTTCAACCTAGCGCTGCGCGACGCGGACGGCTGGTACCATTCGTTCTCCCGCGCCGAGGTCAAGGCCGAGGTGCGGGATCCGATGGCCGCGCACCGGGCGCTGCTGGGCAGCATCACGCCGGCGGAATTGCATGATCTTTACGCGTATCTGGCGACTCTGAAACAGCCGGCGGCAGCGGCTGGCCGGAGCGGCGATCGCGCCGGCAACATGGGACCGCGGGCCGATGCCGATCCCGATGGCGAGGGATTGCCCGCAGCGGCGCTCGCCGATCCGCCGGCAGGCTCGTGGCCCACCTACAACGGCGATTACAGCGGCCGGCGTTTCAGCCCGCTCACGCAAATCAACGCCGGCAATGTCGGCCATCTGCGCCTGGCGTGGACGTTTTCCGCCGACGGGGCCACGATCAAATCCACTCCGCTCCAGGTCGGCGGCATCCTTTACTTCACCGTGCCCGACAACGTTTGGGCGGTGGATGCACGCACCGGTTGGCGGATCTGGCATTACCACTGGGATTCGGCCGGCGGCGACCACATCGGCCAGCGCGGCTTGGCCATGCTCGGCGGACACCTTTTCTTCACAACGCCGGACGGACATCTGCTCTGCCTCGACGCCCGCAACGGCGCCGTGCTCTGGAACGTCGTGCTGGCCGATTGGCGGCTGGGCTATTTCTCGACCATGGCGCCGCTGGTGGTCAAAAATCATGTGATCGTCGGCGTCTCGGGGGATGTCACCGACGTGCCCGGCTATCTCGAGTCGCGCGACCCGGCCACCGGCGCCTTGCAGTGGCGCTGGAACACCGAGCCCGGTGCGGGCCAACCCGGCGCCGACACCTGGCCGAGCGCGGACGCGCGCCGCCACGGCGGCGGCATGACCTGGATGACCGGCACCTACGATCCGGAGCTCGACCTGGTCTTCTGGGGCACGGGCAACCCCAACCCGGTGCTCGACGGCAGGCAGCGCGCCGGCGCCAATTTGTTTACGTGCTCGATCGTGGCGTTGCATCCCGAGACCGGCAAGATGGCCTGGTATTTCCAGACGTCGCCGCACGACGTGCACGACTGGGACGCGGTCGAGACGCCGGTGGTGTTCGACCGCGGCGGCCACAAGTACTTGGCGCAAGCCAGCCGCAACGGATTTTTCTTCGTGCTCGACCGCACGAACGGCCGGCCGCTGACGACGGCGCCGTTCATCGATCAGAACTGGGCCTCGGGAGTGGACGCGTCCGGGCACGCGATTCCCCGCCCCGATCGCGTCGCCACGCCCGATGGCACGCTGGTCGAGCCGGCTTCCGACGGGGCCACGAACTGGATGTCGCCGAGCTTCGATCCGCAAACCGGATTGTTCTACGTGGTAGCGAGGCGCATCTACAGCGTTTTCTATCGGACCGACCACGGCAAGGCGGAGGGCTGGGGCGGACGCGACTTCAATCTGTGGTCCGACTCGACGATTCGCGCCCTCGATTATCACGACGGCAAAGTGATCTGGGATCATGAAATCGGCGAGGGGTCCTCAAGCGCCGGCATTCTCACCACCGCCGGCGGCCTGCTCTTCACCGCCGACACCGGCGGCACGCTGCTGGCGCTCGATCCGGCCAGCGGCCAGACGCTTTGGCATGCGGCGCTCAATACTTGGACGTCCAACTCGCCGATGACCTACAAAGTGGACGGCCGCCAATACTTGCTGGTGGCGGGCGGCGATGCGCTCTATGCCTTCACCGACTGAGGGCCGGCGTCAGGCGACGCGCGCCATGCGGCGGTACTCTTCCTGCGAATGGGCGGGCAACAGCACCCACAGCGTGTAAATGCCGAGGGCGGTGCCGAAAGGAACTTCCGGCAGGCTAAGGATGCCCAGCACGATGGCCAGCACTCGCGCCCACGGCTGATAGTCGAGCAAGCCCCAGCCGGCGATGAAGCCGGCGACCGCGCCGGCAAGGATAAAAATACCCAGCGTCGCCAGGAATGGTCCGACGAAGAAGGGAACGTGCGGCATGAAGGGCATGCCCCAGCCGCCGAAGGCGACCATCCAGATGCCGGGCAGCAGGCGGAACGCCGAAATGGCCAGCCAGAGGATGCCCAGCAAGCGCACGTGGCCGGCCATGCGCGGCGGATGCGGCATCAGCGGCACGCCGGTTACCGCCTTGCCGCACTGCGCGCAAAAAGGCTGGTTGGGCTGAAGATTTGCTCCACATTGATCGCAGTACACGGCTAGATCGCTCCTTCGAGGAACATGGCGGCGGGGCCGATCATGTTTTGGCCGCCGCTCCTGAAGGAATCATACGCAATATAGGACCTCATGGTTCCCATCCCTGCCTTCGGAATTGGGGCGGCGGGACCGCTCGGCTACAATGATACATGGCGCTGCGACTCATCTTCGTGGGACCGCCAGGCAGCGGCAAGGGCACGCAGGCGCAACGCCTGCGCGCGCGGGGGTTTCTCCATGCGTCGAGCGGGGACATGCTGCGCGCGGAGATCGCGGCAGGCACGGCGCGCGGCCGGGCGGTGGCGGAGGTGGTGCGCAACGGCGGCTTGGTCGCCGACGACCTGCTGCAAGAAATCGTGGGCGCCTATTTGCGCGCTCACCGCGACGAGCCGGTCGTGCTCGACGGCTATCCCCGCAATCTGGCGCAAGCCCGTTACCTAGCCGACGCGACGAAGATCGACGCCGCCGTATTTTTCGAGATATCCGACGAGATCCTGCTGCGGCGCTTGCGCGACCGGGTGATCGGGTCCGACGGCGCGATTTACGATTTGCAGCAATATCCGCCTCCGGCCGACATCACGTGGCGACGGCGCGAAGACGACGAGCCGGAAGTGACGCGGCGGCGGCTGGCGGTGTATCGCGCCGAGGAGGCCGAGTTGCGCGAGTTCTACCGCCAAGCCGGCCTCTACCAAGCTCTGGCAGCCGATCTCGATGCCAACCAGGCGGCGGCGCGGCTCAGCGACCTCGTGCTTCGTCTGGAACTGGCCGCCGCCCCCCGCTAGCCGCCGCGGCCGCCTGGCGCTCGGCCATCAACTGCACGAAGGCGGTCGCCGCGCGCGGCAGGCTGCGATCGCGGCGGAAGACCAGGCCGAGTTCCCGCCAAAGCTCGACTCCTTGCAGCGGAATCAACTGCGCCTCGCCGGCGCGCACCTCGTCATGGGCGTAGCTGGCGCTGATCAGCGACAGTCCCAGGTTGGCGGCGACAAAGCGCTTGATCATGCCGACGCTGGCCAGCTCCATCGAGATTTGCAGATGGGAGCGGTAGGGGCGAAAAAGCTTGTCGAGCAGCTGGCGCGTGTATCCGGTCTTGGGGAAGATCAGTGGAAACTGCGCTACTTCGGCTACCCGCACGCTGGCGCGCTTGGCGAGCGGATGCTGGCTTGAAACCATCAACATCAAGCGGTCGCGAAAGATCGGCTTGACTTCCAGGCTGGGGGTGTTGGCGGGCAGGGTGACGATGCCGAGATCGATGGCGCCCTCGTCGATTTTTTGCAGGATCTTGTGGCTGAAATTGCGATAGACGCTGATCCGCACCTTGGGATAGAGCTCGTGATAGCGGGCGAAGGCGTCCGGCAGGACGTAGAGGCAAGTGGCCTCGTTGGCGCCGACGGCGAGCGTGCCGCGGGGGATCTTGCGCTGGTCGGCGACGGCGCGCAGGCTCTCGCCGCGCAAGGTCAAGAGGCGATGGGCATACTCGAGCAGCACCTCGCCGGCGGGCGTGAGGCGCACCGTCTTGCCGGCGCGATCGAAAAGGCGCTCGCCGTATTCCTCCTCGAGCTGGCGAATTTGCGCGCTCACCGCCGGCTGGGAGCGAAACACTTTTTGGCCGGCGCGCGAGAAGCTGCCCTGCTTGGCGACTTCGGCGAAGGTGACGAGTTGATCGAAGTCCATCGGCTCGCTTCCCGCCGGCGACTGCTAGCCGGCGCCGCGGCTAGACAGCCGCGTCCACGGCGGGTTCCCACGCCGCGTCCGGGGGCTCGATCGCGGCCTCGGCGGCGGCTTCTTCGGCCCCCCGCGGCAGCAACGCGGACCAGGTGGCGGCCGCCGAACAGGGCAACACCAGCGGCTGCACGCGCACCAGCGGCGCCGGCGAATCGCCGCCCCAGGCCGCCATCAGTTCGGCCGCGACCGGACTGGCGGTGCACTCATAATGTAGCTCAAGGGCGCGGCGCAGCGCCTCGGCCTCGGCGCCAGGCTCGATCTCGGCCAGGCGCACGTAGTCGCCATTGAAGCGCAGAGAAGGGGCGAGGCGGCGCAGTCCGTAGGCCAAGCCGCCGGTCATGCCGGCGCCGAAGTTGCCGCCGCAGGGACCAAGGACGACGACCACGCCGGCGGTCATGTATTCGCAGCCGTGGCGGCCCACGCCCTCGACCACGGCCAGGGCACCGCTGTTGCGGACGGCGAAGCGCTCGCCGGCGCGGCCGGCGATTAAAAGCCGCCCGGCGGTGGCGCCATAGAGGATGGTATTGCCGGCCAGCACGTCGCCGCGGCGGGAGGCCTCGGCGCCGGCGGCGATGACGATTTCTCCGCCGCTCAGCCCTTTGCCGACATAGTCGTTGGCTTCGCCGCGCAGCACGCAGCGCAAGCCGGCGGGCAAGAAGGCGCCGAAACTTTGGCCGGCGTAGCCGTGGAAGCGCGCCGTGGCCCACTCGGGGTCGGGAGCGGCGGCGCGGGCGGCGGCGCGGACGCGCGCGCCGCTCTCGGCGGCGCCCACGCTGCGATCGGCGATGGCCAACTTGCGCTCGCCGGCCACCACGGCTTGCAGGCGGCGGACAGCGCGGACAGGACGCAGGCCGCCGTCGGGCGCGGCGGATTGCGGCGGCGGCGCCGCGACGCGGCAGCTAGCCGCAGCCAGCCACGCGCCGAGTATGCGGGCGGCGCGCTCGTCGCGGGGCGCCAGCAGGTCGGCGCGGCCGCGGATTTCCTCGAGGCTGGCGGCGCCAAGGGCGGCGAGCAGGGCGCTGGTTTCCCGCGCCAGGGCCTCGAAGTAAGCGATCAGCATCTCCGGCTTGCCGGCGAACTTAGCGCGGAAGCGCGGATCCTGGGTGGCGATACCGGCGGGACAGGTGTTGAGATGGCACTGGCGGGCCATGACGCAACCCAAGGCGACCAGCGCCGCCGTGGCGAAGCCGAACTCGTCGGCGCCGAGCATGGCGGCGATCACCACGTCGCGGCCGGTCTTGAATCCGCCGTCGGCGCGCAGGCGCACGCGCGTCCGCAGGCCAAGCGCGGCCAGCGTTTCGTGCGCGTCGCGCAGGCCCAACTCCCAGGGCAAGCCGGTGTTTTTGATCGAGGTCAGGGGCGAGGCGCCGGTGCCACCTTCGCCGCCGGCAATGGTGATCACGTCGGCGCCGGCCTTGGCCACGCCGGCGGCGATCAGGCCCACGCCGGCGCCGGAGACCAGCTTGACGCCGATGCGGGCGCGCGGCGCGATGGCGCGCAGGTCGTGGATCAACTGCGCCAAGTCTTCGATGGAATAGATGTCGTGGTGCGGCGGCGGCGAGATCAGCGCCATGCCCGGCACGGCGTGGCGCAGGCGGGCGATGTAGGGCGTGACCTTGGCCGGCGGCAACTGGCCGCCCTCGCCCGGCTTCGATCCCTGCGCTATCTTGATCTCGAGCTCGTCGGCATGCACCAGATACTCGGCCGTCACGCCAAAGCGCGCCGACGCCACCTGCTTGACGCGATGGTTGGCTTCGCGGCGGCCGCGATAGGCGGCGGGGTCCTCGCCGCCTTCGCCGGTGTTGCTGCGCGCGCCAAGGCGATTCATGGCCAGGGCCAGGGCGCGCTGCGCCTCCGGACCCAGGGCGCCGAGCGACATGGCCTGGGTGCTGAAGCGGCGGACGATGCCGCGGGCGGCCGCGTCCTCGGCGGCGGGCGGCGGCGCAGCGGTACGCGGCGCGGCGAGCGGACGCGGCTCGAGCAGATCGCGAAGCGATTGCGGCTCGCGCTGGCGCAGCACTTCGACGTAAGCGGCGTAGCTCTCGGGCGAGGGCTGACGCGCGAAGGCATGGAAGCGGCGCACCACTTCCGGCGCCATGCCGTGCTCTTCGCCGCCGTGGCGAAAACGATAGAGCCCGGCATCGCGAAGCGAGCGCGGACCCTCGGCGGCAGCGGCGGCAAACGCTTGGCGATGGCGCTCGATCGCTTCGCCGACGAGCGTCTCCAAACCGACGCCGGCGAGATGTGCCGCGGCGCCGGGAAAGAAGCGCTCGGTCAGCGCCGGATCGAGGCCGAGCGTCTCGAAGAGATGGCCGTTGCGATAACTGGCCAGAGTCGAGATGCCCATCTTCGATAAGACTTTTTTCAGGCCGGCGGCGACGCCTTCCCGCCATCGCCCGGCGCCTTCGCCGGGGGCGGAACCTTCGGCAAGCTGATAGGCCAGATAAGGAAAAACCCCGGTCACGCCCACCGCCGCCAACATGGCGACGTGGTGGGTATCCCAAACTTGGCCGGTGGCGAGCCACAAGGGCCGGTCGTGGGCGTCGCGCTCGCCCATCACGCGCCAGGCCGCCGCCGCCGCGAGCAGCACGGGCAGGGCGCAGCGGTCGGGGCCGCAGGCGGCGTCGTCGAGCACGATGGCGGGCGCGCCGGCATCCAAACGGGCGGCAACGGCGCGCTCGAGGCGGGCGAAACGTTCCTGGGCCGGCTTGGCCGCGGCGAGCGAGAACGTAATGTCTAGCGGCGGCTCATCGGCGGCCAAGCGGCGCCATTGGCCGGCGTCGAGCAAGGGCGAGGCGATCTCGCCCTCGCGCCAGTAGAGCGCCAGCGACATGCAGTCGCCTTCGCGCAAGGGATCCAGGGCGGGGTTGGTGACTTGGGCGAAGCGCTGCTTGCAGTAATCCCAGGGCAGGCGCGAGTGGCGCGAGAGCACGGCGGGCGGCGCGTCATCGCCCATGCTGAAGACGGCTTCGCGGCCGGAAGCGATCAGCGGCTGGAACAATAGTTTGTGCTGATCTTGGGTGAAGCCGAAGGCGGCAGCGCGCCGCCAAAGATCGGCGGAGGGCGATGCGAGTGGCTCGTCGAGCGGCTCGGCGGCGGCGACCGGGGCCAGCGCAGGCGCAGGCGCCGGGGCGGCAGCGGGCTCGTGCGCACGCTCACCGGGACGATGCCAGGCGCCGGTTTCCAGGTCCGCCCAAATCGCCTCGCCCGGCTCCAGCCGCCCGCGCTCGACCACGGTTTCGCCGGCGAGGTCGGCGATGCCGGCTTCCGAGCCGGCGATGAGCAGGCCGGCGGCGGTACGGGTGTAGCGCACCGGGCGCAAGCCGTTGCGATCCAGGCGCATCCCGACTGAGAGGCCGTCGCCGATGGCAATCGCGGCGGGACCGTCCCAGGGCTCCTGCTCGCGCGCCGCGGCACGGAACCAGGCGCGGCGCTCCGCGGATAGCGCCGCATCGTTTTCCCAGGCCGGCGGCATCAGCCGTTCCATGGCTTCGGGCGCGCCGCGCCCGCGCCGCAGCTCGATCTCACAGGCGTTGTCGAGGCTGGCCGAGTCGCTGGCGCCCGCTTCCAGAATGGGCAGGGCGGCGGCGCCGCCCAACTCGCGCCGCAGCCGCGCGGCGCGCGCCGCCAGCCAGCGGCGGTTGCCGCCGACGGTGTTGATCTCGCCGTTGTGGGCGAGGAAGCGGAACGGCTGCGCCAGGTGCCAACTCGGCTGGGTGTTGGTCGAGTAGCGCAGGTGGAAGACGGCGAAGCGGCTGACAAAGGCGGCGGCAGAGAGATCGGGATAGAACTCGGCGAGCTGGCGCGAGGCGAGCAGGCCTTTGTAAACGATGGTGCGCGAGGAGAGCGAGACGATATAGGTTCCGGCGGGGGCTGAGGCTTCGGCGCGCTTGCGCGCCCAAAACAGCTCGCGCTCAAAGTCAGCGCCCGGCGCGCCGGGGGCGACGAAGAACTGAAAGATGGCCGGCATGGTGCGCCGCGCCAGCGGGCCGAGAGAGGCGGGGTCGGTCGGCACTTCGCGCCAGCCCAGGAAGTCCAGGCCGCTTTCGCGCATGGCGCCGGCCAAGGCGAAGCGCGCCGCGTCGCGGCGGGCCGGCGGCAAAAACGCCATGCCGACGGCAAACGTTGCGGGCAGGCGGACGGCGGCGGCAGCAGCCGCCTCGCGGAAGAATTCGCGCGGCAGGTCGGTGAGCAGGCCGGCGCCATCGCCGGAGACGCCATCGGCATCCATGCCGCCACGATGCGCCATGCGCTCGAGCGCGGTCAGCGCCCGCGTGATGGGCTCGCGGCTAGCGACGACGCCCGATGCTCCGGACGCCGGCAAGCGCAAGACGAAGCCCACGCCGCAGGCGTCATGGTCAATAGCAAAAGGCGGCGGGGCCGCCCAATTTCTGGACGCCGCTTCCGTTGGTCGCGGCTGCGACCCCACTTCGACGGCCGGCAACGGAGACCCGCTCCGCTCGGGGCCTCTCCAAGTTGCCGCGGATAGCTGTCGCTCCGGCACTCTCCTAGATGAATGGAGCGACGCCGAAAAGTACAATTCAACGTTTCAATTCGCCGCATCGAAGATTGCGCTGATTGGGTTCGGGGATCAGGGGCCAAGGATCGGGGATCAGCAAAGGCGCCCGGCGGCGCTGGGCTCCGAGACGCGCGGGGAGACCGCGATGGCGCCGGGCCGGCCGCATGCGAACGCTCGTAAGCTTCTCTCCACCCGGCACTTGCGGTTACGATCCGAACGCCGGCCCGGCGCTTTCAAACGGTCTCCTCCCCGGACGGGGGGAGCCGCAGTCGGCATGACAGGGTGCGCGAAACACAAAATTATGTCGGGACACACTCATGGCGACCGCCCTCGGAAGCTATGATTCAGCAGCGCGGGCGAGAGTTGCTTGGGCAGGCCCGGATATTTGGGGTCGCCAGTCGATGAAAGTTGCTGGGCAGCTCAATCGGGCGGTGCGGGATGGAACCCTGGGCCGCTAGCGCGGGGCGGGGTCGCGGCGTTGCCCAGGGCGTGCGCCCGAGCTGTGTTATCTCACGCCGACGGCAATGTTCTCGACAGCCCTCTGACCCAGGTTCGCTTCAACTGCAGCCTCGCGTTGGGCTGCGTGTCGCCGTGATGCGCGCCGCTAGCTTGTTCGCTGTCGCGGCCTTGGTTGCGGTCGCGCTGGCGCAGGGTGGGCTGGTCGGGACGGGGCCGGAAATTCGCGTACACCTGCTGGAGGCGAAGACGGGCAAACCGATCGCGCATGCGCAGGTAATGGTCTTGACGTTGGGACAGTGGGTGCCGCCGCCTCGCAAACTGCTCGACCTCATGGGTTGGACGGATCGAGACGGCGTCGCGGTCTTCAGGCTTCCCGATCCGCCGCCCCGGCGCCTTTGGGTGGGGCCAGTAGATGCCCTCCCGGCCTGGATGGCCTGCACTCCGGCATCGTTCTGCACTTCGGACATTTTGGGAAATGGTGTTGCCGGCGCTAACCTGTGCTGGCCTGGTCTGCACAAGCATGGCGGGCCACCGCCGGTCGTCGTTGCCCGCCCGGGCGACGTTTACATCTATGCGCATCACAACACGGGTTTGCTCTTTTGGCTAGGCGCGTACGTGCCCGGGGTAAGCGACGAGGTGATGATGGCGCCACCGAGTTGCGCAGGCGTTCCCAAGGTGCCGCCTGCCGCGCCGCCGCGACGGCTTGAGATCCTGATCCTTCACGGCGAGTCAGCGAGGCAGGTGCGGAACGGCAAGGTCCTCATCTGGCGCGGGCCGAGGGCGCCGTTACCGAGCTCGCTGCCCGTTCGCAATGGTGTCGCCGGAATTTGGGTCTTTCCGGACGACATGTCTTCATCCATCCGCCTGCGCCCGGTCAAACCCGCGCCCTGTGGCAGTTGGCCGCCGGAGGGCCGCACCTTTCAGATTGCGGACGCGATGATCCACGGCATCACGACCGACAACCAATGTGGCCCGGCCAGGGTGGCGGCCAAGCCGGGACAGATTGTCCTCTTCGCTCGTTGACGGGCGTTGCTCTGGTGGGCTGCCGACGGGAACTTGCTCGATAATCCGCTGAAGTAGTAGCAGTCCCTAGCGTCTATTGACCCAGACCCCAAAACTGATGAAAGGAGCACTGGAGCGAGTAGGCTGACGCCGCGTAGAGGATCGCGGCAGCGAAGCACAAGAAGGCGTGGCGGCCGGGAGCGCGCGGTCTCGCAGCTATCTTCCGCTACGGTCTTGTCACAAGGGCATAAACCCAACAGCGGTGACGAAAACATCGTAAATTCCCGCTGGCAAACTCGCCCTGAAGTTCCCGGAGGCATCGCTGGCAACCCATTGGTCTGCCCTGATTGTCATAGTCAGACCGGGAAAACAGGCTAACCGTTCGTTCAGGCTCCATGTCAGTCTAACAATTGGTAATCTTGCCGGTGATCCATTTCGCCCGGAACCTTGAGATGCTGGGATTGCGCTCGGTCGGGCAGTCTGGGCAGAAGGAATCTCTTTGCAGGCGGGAGCCAGTGACCTGCCCCACGGAAACTTGAGTCGGCGCGGAATACAATTTTCCGGGAACGAAGGAACGAGAGTCAAGGTGGAGAACGAGTGGTTTAGCGAAGAGCAGAACATCGCGGCGGTGATGCAAATGGAAGCGGGGCGGCCAGCGGCGGGGATCCTGACGTGGAATCTTATCGGCTTCCTTAACGGTATTTCTGGCGGGGCGTCGCTGCCGGAAACAGGGCCGGCTGCAGACAGCATGCTCGAGTCCTTGGGGGCCACCTATCCTGGGGCCTTCGAAAATGTGGCCGACTTTCTCGAGGGTGTCGCACCTGGGCAGCCGCCTATGCCCATTACGAATTGGGGGAGCCTCGGCGCGGCCGGCGTCGGCGCGCGGAAGGTCGCTGGCTGCCCCGGATGGAGCTGGCCGTGCCAGTAACCTGCCCGTTGTGCCGCGCAGAGATTTCGCCCTCATTGTGGCGTAAGCGAGAGGGGTTTTCTTGCCCGGGGTGCGGCCGGGAACTGATGATTGCTTCGAGGCGGCGCAACCAGATTGGCGGGTATCTAACGCTTGGGGTCGCGTTCGCAGTCGCCTGGGCGCTGGGAGCGAGGAGCCCTATTAGCTTCATCCTCGCTG
Organism: Terriglobales bacterium; assembly: GCA_050746125.1. Taxonomy (GTDB): domain Bacteria; phylum Acidobacteriota; class Terriglobia; order Terriglobales; family SCQP01; genus JAJPKR01. The sequence goes on from JBOGKX010000002.1 coordinate 100,365, forward strand.
CTGCGGTCGCCTTCGTCGTCTGCGGCATCGCAATCGCAGTCGTCGCTTTGGCACTCTTCCCGCCCAAGCCACAACCAGCCAGCGCGCTCGAATCGAATTTCATCGGGCTCGGGCTCTCGGGGCTGGGCGAGCCGACAGGTGCAGGAACCAGCGAACCGTCCGAACTTAAAGATCGTGCCGCCTCCGAAAGGAATGGCTAACCTGCGCGCCGTCTGAGCCGTGCGCGGCTTGCCACGGGACAGCGGCGGGGCCGCCCATTTTCTCGACGCCGCTCCGCTCAGGGCCTCTCCAAGTTGCCGCGATCCGCTGCGATGATGGGCCGGAGCTGACCGCACGGCGGGCGGCTATTGGGGGATCACCAACAGGTGGAAGCTGCCGGGCAGCACGGTGGGGCGGCGCTGGCCAGCGGCGGGCGGTCCGAACTTGGCCGTGACCTCATAGACGGTGTGAGTCTTCGAGTCGAGGGCCATGGTGCGGGCGCCGCGTTCGGTGGCGAGGTTGCCGAGGACGACGAAGCGGTTGGGCGATTCCTCGCGCACCACGGTGAGCGTGCCGTCGCCGTTGGAGCTGAAGGCGAGGCCGGTCGAGGGGTCGAAGCGGTTGGCATCCACGCCGCGGCCGATGGCGGGGGTGGCGACGACTTTGCCGGTATCGGTATCGACGACGGCCATCATGCCGTTATGGCAGCCGCTGAAGACGCGATGATGAGCAGCGTCGATGGCCATGCCGGAGGGATGCTGGCAAGGGGCGAGCGGCCAACGATGGGTCACGGTCAAGCGGCGGGCGTCGATTTCGAGGAGTTCGCTCTGGTCCTCGAGGTTGTTGAAGACGTGGCCGCGGCCGTCGGGCTGGGCGTACTCGGGCCCGCCGCCGAGAGCGAAAGTGCCGAGCACCGTGCCAGTCTTGGCGTCAATGGCGGTGGAGTTGTCGCTGCGGCCGTTGAAGGTGAAGACGCGCTCGGTGGCGGGATCGTAAATAATGCAATCGGGGTCTTTTCCGCCGACCGCGACCGTGCCGATGACATGGGCATCGCGGAGATCGAAGATCGTCACTTGGTTGGAGCGGCCGTCGCTGATGAAGCCGCGATGCAGGCGGCGGGCGATGGCGATGCCGTGAACGCCGGGAGTATTGGGAATGTCGCCGACGACTTTGCCCTGGTTGACGTCGAAGACGATGACGTGCGTGCCGTGGGAGATATACAGCCGGCCGGCGGCGCTATCCATCATCATGTAGTCCCAGAATCCTTGCCCGCCGAGCGGCACGGCGCGGGCGACGTGATAGCCGGCAGGATGTTCGCTCTGCGCCGCCAGCGGCAGCGAGACGGCGAAGGCGAAGGTGAAGGCCAGGAAGGCGAGGGGTAGGCGGCGAGACATACGGGCGGCGGCTTTTCGCATGGCAGCCCATGGTGGCATGGGGCAGGCTGAAGGAAAGCTGAAAACGGGCACCGGGCACCGCGCAGCGGGGCGGGCGGGGAGCTTAGGTGTCATTGAGCCCGAGTGGGCAGCTATGCGAGGATTCCGAAGGGCGGCGGCCTTGGCGGCGCGCCTTTCTTTGGGGGAGGACGCGAAGATGGCCATTCGGACTTTGCTTTGGGACGTCGGCGGCGTGGCCCTGACCAACGGCTGGGACGTGGAGGCGCGACAGGAGATGGCGCGGCAGTTCCAGCTCGACTTCGACGCCTTCGAAGAGCGGCACAAGGTGGTGTGCGGCGCCTTCGAACGCGGGCAGCTCAGCGAGAACGACTATTGGCGGCAGACGGCGCTGGCGGTGGCGGCGCCGGGCAAGGCGGATCTGGCCGGGCTGCGCGCCTTCATGCGCGCCCAATCGCAGCCCAACGAGGAAACGCTGGCGCTGCTGCGCGGGCTGGCGCAAGAAGAGCGATGGCAGATGGGAACGCTCAACAATGAATCGCTGGAGCTGAATCTGTACCGCATCGAGCGCTTCGCTCTCAACCGCATCTTCAGCGTCTTTTTCAGCTCCTGCTGGCTGGACGCGCGCAAACCCGACGCACTGATCTACGAGCGCGCGCTGCAACTCTTGCAGCGGCGGCCCGAGGAAGTGATCTTCACCGACGACCGGGACGGCAACCTCGAGTACCCGCGCCTGGCGGGCTGGCACACGATTCATTACGAGAGCCCGCAACAGCTACGGGATGAACTGCGCAAGCTGGGCGTGAGCGCCGCGCGGGCCGCCTAGGCGGAATAAAGGTGGGCGCGGCGATAGGCGGCGCATAGCGTCGTTCCACCCCAACGCGCGCCGCTGCGTCAGGGGACTCGGTTGCCTCCAGTTGACGGCGCGCGGCGCTAATGCTACAGTCTGTAACGCTACAATGAGCAACGTGAGCAACGCTACCCGCCGCCGCGGCAAGAACCTGGGCGAGGTTGAACTGGCGGCCCTGAACTTCGTCTGGGAGCACGGCGCCGCCACGGCCGAAGGCTGCCGCGAGGCGCTGGCGGCGACGCACCCCATGAAGGAATCCACGGTGCGCACGGTGTTGCGGCGGCTGGAGGCGAAGGGCTACCTCAAGCATTCGATCGAGGGCCGGACCTATATTTACCGCGCCGCCGAGCCGCGGCGCAGCGTGGCGGCGCGCGCCGTGCGGCAAATCATGGACCGCTTCTGCGGCGGCTCGGCGGAGGAACTGCTGCTGGGCATGGTGGACGGCCAGCTGCTCAGCCACGGCCAAATCGAGCGCTTGGCGCGGCGCGTGGCGGCCGGCAAAGCATCGCCCGAGAGCAAGGACAAGCCATGAGCGCCCCTCCCGACGCGCGGCTGGCCGCGGACTTTCTGACGTTCCTCGTGTCACCGGCGGTGCGCTCGCTGCTGCTGGCGGCGGCCGCCGGCTTGGCCCTGCGGGCCTTGCACGTCAGGCGGGTGGCGGCGCGGCTGGCGGCTTGGAAGTTCGTGCTGTACGCGGCGCTGGCCATGCCGCTGCTCGCGGCCTTCCTGCCGCCGATCCGGTTCGGGATCCCCGCGCCGGGATTTTTCGCCGCGACGGCGGCGCCCGCGGCGCGGGCAAGCGCGCCCGCCGCCGTGACGGCGCCGGCGGGGGTCGCGGTTTTGCCAACGCCGAGAGCGGGCGCCGCCGCGCTCAGCACGTCAGCGCCGCCCCCGCGGCCGCGGCCGCAGCGCCGGGCCGTATGGGTGCTGTCCGCGGTTGGCCTCTACGGCTTGGTCGCATTGCTATTTCTGCTGCGGCTGGCGCTGGGCTGGCTGGCCGGCCGCCGGCTGCGGCGCGTGGCGCGGACGATCACGGCCGACGAGGCGCCGAGCGAGCTGGGCGCGGCGGCGCGGGCGGCCGGCCTCACCGGCCCGCCGTTGCTGGCGGAGACGGACCTGATTTCCGTGCCGGCCACGCTGGGCATGCTGCGGCCGGTGATCCTGCTTCCCGCCGACTGGCGCGACTGGGAGGCGGCGAAGCTGCGGGCCGTGCTGGCGCACGAGGCTTCCCATATCGCGCGCGGCGATCCGCTGACGCGCGGCCTGGCCTTGCTCCATCGCGCCCTTTTTTGGTTCAGCCCGCTGGCTTGGCGGCTCGATCGCAAGCTGGCGGAGCTGGCCGAGGAGGCGAGCGACGAGGCGGCGCTGGGCGCCGGCGCCGATCGCGCCGGCTACGCGGAAACGCTGCTGGGATTTTTCGCGGCGGCGCAGGCGGCGCCGGGCCGGGTGCGGTGGCAGGAAATCGCCATGGCTTCGGCAGAGGGCCGGGGACGGCAGGCGGCACGGCGCTTGGAACGCATTTTGGCTTGGAAAGGAGATCGCAACATGAAATCGCAACGTTCGATGATGATGCTGGCCGCGGCCGTGGCCGCGCCGCTGGCACTTCTGGCCGCGGCGGCGCAGCCGCGTTTCGCAAGCGCGAAGAGCGCTCCCAGGGCTGTGGCCGCGCCGGCAGCGGTGGCGGCGCCCCTGGTTCGCGCGACGGCGGAGCCACGGCCGCGGGCGCAGGCGGTGGCCACGGCGGAGGCGAGTTTCGCGTATGCGCCGCAAGACGGCAACTCGGACGCCGCGCTCTCGCCGTATGACGTGATGGCGGTGGTAGCCGAGGGACATTGCGCGGTGCTGAGCCGGTGGAACACGTCCTATGGGAGCTGCGCGGACTCGCAGTTGCCGAGCGCCGCCGTGTCGCTGCGCAAGAGCGGGCAGGGGAATTTCATCTGGTTCGAGCGCGACGGGAAGGGCTACGTGGTCACGGACGCGGCGACCGTGAGCCGGGCGGCGGCGCTGTTCCAGCCGGTCCGAGAATTGGGCCGGCAACAAACATTGCTGGGCGCCACGCAATCCAACCTCGGTAAGGAGCAAGGCCGGCTGGGCGAGCAACAGAGCCAATTAGGCGCGTCGCAAGCGGAGGTGCGCGTCAAGGCCGGCAGCGTACCCGATTTCTCCGCGCAACTGCAAAAGATCGCGGCGCGGCTCAAGGAGCTGGCGGCGCGCGGCGCCAGCCAAGGCGAGCTGGCCGAGGTGCAGGGAGAGCTGGCGAATCTGCAGGGCGAACTCGGCGCGCTCCAAGGACGGGCGGGCGACCAGCAGGCCGCGCTCGGCGCGCAGCAAGCGAATTTGGCCGAGCGGCAGGCCAAGCTGGGCGAACAGCAAGCCCAACTCGGTCAGAAGCAGGCCGCCCTGGGCCAAAAGCAGGCGGCGGCGATGCGGGAAGTGGAGAGGCAGTTGAAAATGCTGCTCGATAGCGCGTCGAAGAATGGTCTCGCCAAGGCGCAGTAGGCGTCGGTAGGTGGGCGGGGCGATAAGCTCCGCTCCGCTCAAGGCCTCTCCAAGTCGCCGCAAGCGGGTGATCGGGATCGGCGATGATAAGACTGAGAGGATGACGGCGGAAGAAGCCAAGGAATTTTTCCACGCGCGGCTGGAGACCGAGGATGCCAGCGCGCTCGGCGATGCCGAGACCGTGGCGCGGCTGCGCGAGGCCTACAACAGCGAGAGCCGGCGCGCGGCATCGCCGGCCGAGGCGGGCGAACTGGTGGCGGCGTGGCGGCAGGCGCGGGAGGCGCTGCCGCCGGGCGAGCGGCTCGCCGGCTTGGTCGAGCGCGGGGTGGGCGACCGGCTGAGCGGCAACTCCTGGGGCGAGGTCGTCAAGCTGCTCGGCCTGGCGGTGGCGTTGACCGCGCTGCTGGCCGCCATCTTTGCCGGCTCGCGCCATGGGCACTGGAGCCGCGGCGCCACGACGGCGCTTTTCTGCGTGGCAGTGGCGGCAGTTTATTTCATCGGCCGCCGCCTGTAAGCGGCGGCGGGGCCGCGATTTGGCGGCCCGGCGACAACGGCGGCGGGGCCGCCCATTTTCTGGACGCCGCTCCCGTTGGTCGCGGCTGCGTCCCGGCTTCGACGGCCGGCAACGGAGGCCCGCTCCGCTCAGGGCCTCTCCAAGTTGCCGCGTGAAGACCGGTGACGGGCCGACTTTTTCGGCAACCGAAATCGAGTAGCGTTCTACGTGAGGGGAGAACTCATGAGAAGGATCAGGATCATCGAACATATCTCGCTGGACGGCGTGATTCAGAGCCCCGGCGGACCGAAGGAAGACGACTACCCCCACGGCGGATGGGCCGCGCCGCATCACGACCCCGAAGTTGGAGAGGCCATCGTCGCGGCTCAGGGCGACGACTTCGATCTGCTGCTGGGCCGTCGAGTCTACGATATCTTCAGCGGCTATTGGCCGCACGCCCCGAAAAGCCCGATGGCGGACGCGATCAACGGAGCGACGAAATACGTCGCGACCCACAGGCCGGAAAGTCTGGCATGGGGGCCGGCCGAGGGTCTTGGACCCAACATCGTTGAGGGCGTTCGCCGCATCAAGGCGATGGACGGGCCGCACCTGATCGTTTGGGGCAGCTCGACGCTGACACCGGTCCTGCTCGAACACGAGCTTGCGGATGAGATCTCGCTGCTCGTCTTTCCGGTTCTGTTAGGCACCGGCAAACGTTTCTTTTCGGATGGAACCCCGCCCCGCGAACTCGCGCTTGTCAGCGCCAAGGCGGTAGCCTCGGGCGTCATCGTCAGCACCTACAAGCCGAACGGTCCTTTGCGGACCGGCACCATGGGCGAGTAGGCAAGAGCCGACGTCCAAGGACGATTGACGGCCCAGCGGCGGCGACGGCGGCTGCGCCGCAACGGCCATATCACGGGATGATATCACGGGATGATGTAATGTGAGCTAGAGCACCGACTGCGGCGCAACGACGGCGCGCCGGGCAGCGTCGAATGGAATGCGGCGGATTTCCCCGGCGCAAACCCGAAGGAGGTGCAACCATGCGAACTCGTCTCGTGGGCTTGCTGGCGGTAGCCAGCCTATTGATGCTGGCCTTGCCGGCGTGGGCCGCGCACACCGACAAGGCGATGCTGTCCTTAATGCAGCCCGCCACCATCGGCGCCATAAAGCTCGCTCCCGGCAACTACCAATTGGAGGTGGCGCCGGGCGGCCATCAGCTCGCCGTCTATCACAACGGGCAACGCCTGGGCACTCTGGCGTGCCATTGGTTCCAGCTACAGCAGAAGCCGAGCCAGACCGAGGTCTTGCTAACCAAGAGGCGGGTGGAACAGGTCCGCTTCAGCGGCAAGACGATGGCGGTGCGGGTGGGCCGCTCTTCCGCCAAAACCAGTTAGGCGAAGCGGGGCGAACGCGTTCTGGGCGCCGCTGACGTTACCGGCAGTCGCGGGGTGACGGCGTGGCGCGGCCTTGCCCCAGCGCGCAATCGTGCGCTGGGAATCCCGGGCCGCCGGCCCGGGATTCCCAGATGAGAGGCCAGGCGATTATCCAACCAGGCGCGAATTGCGGCGGGGCCGCCCATTTTCTGGACGCCGCTCCCGTTGGTCCCCACCCCAGCGCCTTTGCGGCGCTGTGGACCCCGGTTCGCGGCTGTGGCCCGGCTTCGTTCTTGGCGGAATTTCCTGACGGAAATTCCTTGGCCGGCAACGGAGACCCGCTCCGCTCAGGGCCTCTCCAAGTTGCCGCGAAAAGCGCGAATCCCGGCATCGCCGCGGTCGAATTGCGTCGCGGCAAGGTAGGTGATGAGCTTTAGAATCGCCGCTTGCGGAGCATTGGTGCGGCGGCAGCGGACAACACCCGACGGCGGGGCCGGCGCATCCAAGCCGCCAGGAGCGGGGTGCCATGAAGGCGATTCGCATTTATTCCTATGGGGATAGCGGCCAGCTGCGAATGGAAGAGATGCCCCAGCCGCGCCCGCGAGCGGGCGAGCTGCTGGTGCGGATCTTGCGGGCGGGCGTGAACCCGGTGGATTGGAAGATCCGGGCCGGCTATTTGGCGCGGCGGCAAGGGGCGGCGCTGCCTTTGACGATTGGGCAGGATTTCGCCGGCGAGGTGGCGCAAGGCGGCGAGGGGGCTAGCGAGCTTCGCGCCGGAGAGCGCGTCTTCGGCTTTGCGCATGGCACCTATGCCGAGTACGCCGTGGCCGGCGCGGACGACATCGCGCGCCTGCCGGCGGCGCTGAGCCTGGAAACCGGCGCCGCCTTGCCCACGCCCGGACTGACGGCGTATCAGCTCATGACGGAGGTGGTGCGGCCGCAGGCGGGACAGCGGGTACTGATCGTCGGCGCGGCCGGCGGGGTCGGCGCCCTCGCCGTGCAGTTGGCGCAGCATCTTGGCGCGCAGGTGCTGGCCGCCGACCTGCTCGGGGAAGCCCCCTATTTGCGCGAGTTGGGGGCGGCGCAAACGATTAACACCGGGCAACCCGGCTGGGAGAAAGACGCCGGCCTAGTGGATGCGGCCGTGGACCTGGTCGGGGGCGAACTGCAGCAGCGCTGCTATGGCGTGCTCAAGCACGACGGAGTGCTGGCCACGACGGTGGGCGTGCGCGACCCCGGCGAAGCGGAGCGGCACGGGGTGCGCGCGGTCGGGTTCGTCATGCACCGCAATGGCGCCGATCTGGCGCGGGTGGCGGAGCTGGCGGCGAAAGGCGTGCTGCGGCCGCGCATCGCCCAAGTGCTGCCCTTGGCCGAAGCGAAGCAAGCACAAGACATCAGCCAGCAAGGCGATGCACACGGCAAGATCCTGCTCGCCGCCTGACTCACCGCTACGCGCGGATCCGGCGCCGTCCCGGACGGCGGCAGGGCGGCTGTTTATTGGCGCAGGACGACATGGGAAAAGACCGCGGTCTGCATGGCGGCGGCGTCGTGGGCACAGACGCCGAGGCCGAGATCGACGACTCGGCCCAGAACGACCGTGACCGGGCCGCTGCGGGTCCACGTCGCGCCGTCACGCGAAACCATCATCGTGAACTGGTCGCCGCGCCGCTGCAGGCGGAGATGGAGGGGCGCGTTCACCGGCGACTGAACCTCTTCGGTCGCCGCGCCTTGGCTGCGGCGGTATTGCAGCGAAGTCAGGCCGACACCGTGCAGCGCCACATCGGCATAGGGCGAACCGGGATCCAGGCTCTGCCGCGCCATCAGCACCGCCTTGCGATGCGGGTTGCCGCCGGAACCCACCAATTGGACATCGGCGGATAACGTGAAGTCGCCGCTCACGGGGCGATATAGGAAGTAAAAGGCGTCGGCGGCGGCCCAGATATTCACGCCACCGCCGGTGACGCGGTACTCGCCGGTCTTAGCGTCGAAGCTGGCCGCGCCGGGCTGGGCCGAGGCGCCAATCTCGGCTTGCGCGGCAAAGATGCCGACCGACGGCGTTGCCGGCGCCGGCAGCGGCGCGCCCGCCGGCGCGAACCCGACCGACAGGCAGAAAAGCGGGATGGCGGCGAGTAGCATGGTGCGCGGGCGCTCGGTCACGGGTGGTCTCCTGGCCGCGACCAGCATAGCCGATTCGCCCGCCTGCGGCGGGGGGCGCGAGGTTCTTTTTCGGCAAAAGCGCTAAGGCGAGACAAGACGGGGCGGGGCGGCGGGCGGTAGCGTACCGGCTGGCGCGAGTGGCGGCAACGGCGCGCGCCACCGGCGCGAGGAAACGGAGACCACGGATGAAAACCCGCAGCTTGGCGGCAGTATTTTCCGGCATGGCGATGCTGGCGCTTTGCGCCACCCTGGGGGCGCAAGCGACGACCTCCTTGCGCGGCACCGTGACCGATCCGAGCGGCGCCGCCGTGCCCAATGCGCGGCTGGTGCTGACGAACCCCGCCACCAATGTCTCCCGGCAGGCCACCAGCGCCTCCGACGGCAGCTACAGCTTCGTGGCGGTGTTGCCCGGCAACTACGACCTGACGGTGAGCGCCAACGGCTTCAAGACGTTCGAGCGGAAGGGCTTCGCGCTGGAGGTCAACCTGCCGGCCACCGAGAACGTGCGGCTGGCGGTGGGCGCCGTTTCCTCGACGGTGGAGGTGAGCGGGCAAGCGCCGCTGCTTAACACCACCGACGCCAGCGTTGGGCAAGCGATGGGCAGCAACGCGGTCGAGAATCTGCCCCTGCGCGCGGAAAACACGGCGCTGCTGCTCAGCTTGCAGCCGGGCGTGACCTTCACCGGCAGCACGACGGATATGCGCTCGGGCTCGGTGAATGGCGAGCGCAGCGATCAGAACAACATCACCCTGGACGGCGTCAGCAACAACGACGAATTCGCGAACTACGCCTTCGACGGCGTGCTCCCCACCACGCCCTTTTCCGTGCAGGAGTTCCGCGTCACCACCTCGAACTACGCTCCCGACCAAGGGCACACCGCCGGCGCCCAGATCGCGATGGTGACCAAGGGCGGTACCGATCATTTCCATGGCTCGCTGTACGAGTTCAACCGCACCCAGTTCGGCGAGGCCAACGATTATTTCCTGAAGACTTCCGAGCTGCTCAACAACCAGCCCAACAAGCCGCCGCATTTGGTGCGCAACGTCTATGGCGGCACGATCGGCGGACCGCTGGTCAAGAACCGCCTGTTTTTCTTCGTGAACTACGAAGGGCACCGGCAATCGGCGGCGTCGAGCGCCGTACGCACCATTCCCACCGCCACGCTGCGCGACGGCATCATTCAATACGCGTGCGCCGACGCCTCCCAGTGCCCGGGCGGCAGCGTCGCGGGGGTGAGCGGGCAGAGCTACACAATCGCGCCAGGCTACTACGGGGTTGCGCCGACGCAACTCAAGAAAATGGACCCGCTAGGCGCCGGCCCCAGCGCGGTGGCGCTGAACTACTTCCAGAGCTATCCGCTGCCCAATGATTTCAGCGTGGGCAACACGGTGAACTACGCCGGCTATCGCTTCGGCGCGCCCAGCCGCTCGGCCGACAACTGGTACATCGGCCGCTTCGATTACAACCTGACGCCGGACGGCAGCCAGGCGCTGTTTTTCCGCGGCACGGCGGTGGACGACAACGCGAGCGGCGTGCCGTTCTTGCCCGGCATGGCGCCGGAGAACAAGTCCGTGAACCTGAGCAAGGGCTTCGTGCTGGGCTACACGGCGGTATACAACGCCAACTGGGTGAATAGCTTCCGCGTCGGGCTCACGCGGCAGAGCACCGGCTCGATCGGCGACGGCGACCTGCCCTGGGTCGAGATGCGGGGCCTCAGCCAAGACATCAACCGCACGGGCGGAGTGGTGGCGCCGGTCTACAACTTTGTCGATACGCTGAGCTGGCATAAGGGAGCGCACAATTTCCAGTTCGGCACGAACATCTTAGCCATCCGCCGCAATAGCCAGAGCGATTCGAACTCCTTCAGCGACGTGCTTACCAACTCCGACTGGGTCGACACCTCCGGCTTCGCCGGCAAGACGGCCAGCCCGCTGAACCCGGCCAGCGCCGGCCTGCCCGACATTAGCGGCGGCTTCGCCAATGCCTACGACTTTCCGCTGGCGGCGATGATGGGCATCGGAAGCGAGGTGGACGCGCGCTACAATTACGCGGTCGTCAGCGCGTCGCAAGCGGCGCCGCTATCGCAAGGCGCGGCCGTGTCGCGGCATTGGGCCACCGACACCTACAACTTTTTCGCGCAAGACACCTGGCAAGTCTTCCCCACCCTGTCGTTCAACTACGGCCTGAACTATCAACTGATGACACCGGTGGCGGAGACGCGCGGCCAGGAGGTCGAGCCCAACATCAACATGGGCGACTGGTTCAGCCAGCGCGCCGCCAACATGGCGAAGGGCATTCCGTCGAATCAAGACCCGATCATTCGCTTCGCGCCCGCCGGCCCGGTGTTCAAGCAGCCTGGGCTCTACAGCACGCAGACCAAGAACTTCGCGCCCCGCATCGGCCTGGCGTGGTCGCCGCGGGCGACCTCGGGCTGGCTGCACACGCTCTTCGGCAACGGGCAGAGCGCGGTGCGGGCCGGCTTCGGCATGTACTACGACAACTTCGGGCCGGCGCTGGCGCTGACCTACGACGCGGTCGGCTCGTTCGGACTGTCTTCGGTGCTGCAGAATCCCGCCGGCGAGCTGAGCCTGACGGATGCGCCGCGGATCACGGACATGCACGAGATTCCGACGACGAACAACAGTGGCCAGACCATCATGCCGGCGGCGCCATCCTCGACCTTCCCGGTTACATATTCCGGCGTCGAGGCCATTGCGCGCGGCATCGACCAGTCGCTCAAGACGCCGTACTCGTATGCCGCCGACCTCTCGATCGAGCGCAACCTGCCGGGCGGCATGACGCTCGACCTCAGCTACGTGGGCCACTACGCCCATCGCTTGCTGGTCTATGACGACATCGCCACGCCCACGGACCTGGTGGACCCGAAATCGGGCATCGACTATTTCAGCGCCGCTACCCGGCTTTCGCAACTGGGACGCCAAAACACGCCCGACTCCGCCATCACCGCCGCGCTGATCGGACCCACGGCACAGTACTGGCAAGACATGCTGGCGCCCTCGGCGAGCGGATCCTACCGGCTGTGCTCCGTTTCCGGCGGCACGACACCCGACTTGCTCACCGCCGTGTACGACGAATTCGGCCCCAATTGCAACCTCTACAACGAGACCAGCGCGCTGTACGCCATGGATCGGCATGGGCGGCCCGCTTGGCCGGCGCTCGGCGAGAACAGCTTCTACAACCGCCAGTACTCCTCGCTTTACGTCTGGCGCTCGATCGGTTACTCGAACTACAACGCCTTCGAGCTGGGCCTGCACAAGCAGTCGTCGAATGGGCTGCTCTTCGGCTTCAACTACACCTTCTCGAAGTCGCTCGACATCGAATCCATGGACGAGCGCGGCGCGCGCAACAACTCGGCGGTGATCATCAATCCCTGGTCGCCCTATCAGCTCTACGGGCCGGCCGACTCCGACCTGCGGCATCAGGTCAACGCTTATTGGGTGGCGCCGCTGCCCTTCGGGCGCGGGCAATTTTTCGCCGGCAACGCCGGGCGCGCCCTCAACGCGGTGATCGGCGGCTGGCAATTGTCGGGCACCACGCGCTGGACTTCGGGCTTTCCGGCCAGCGTGCTGATGGCCTTTACTTGGCCGACCAACTGGGAAGAGATGGGGTTGGGCAACATGACCGCCGCGCCCGCCACGGGCGTAACGCTCGTGAACGGCAAGCCCAATGTATTCCAGGATCCCGCGGCGGCGGCGAAGGATTTCGCCTTCGCCTATCCGGGGCAGAGCGGGATGCGGAACACGTTTCGCGGCGCAGGCTTTTTCGATTGGGATATGAGCCTGGCCAAGCAGTTCACCCTTCCCGGCACCGAGAACCAGCACCTACGGGCACGCTGGAGCGTTTTCAACGTGCCCAATTCGCATAGTTTCGACATCAACTCGGCGCAGCTCGAGTGGGATGATTCCAGCACCTTCGGCAACTACACCGGCACGCTGACGGAGCCGCGGGTGATGGAGTTTTCGCTGCTGTACTCGTTTTAACCCGGCAGCGGCGAAGGGGGCGGTGAGTCAGCCGCGCAGCAAGCGGCGATACTGGCGCGGCGAAGCGCCGACGATGGCGCGGAAGGCGCGGCTGAATTGGCTCTGGTCGGCAAAGCCGCTGGCCAGCGCGATCTCGGCGAGCGCGAGGCCGGGCTGGGCCAGGGCGCGGCGGGCAGCTTCGACGCGGCGGCGGCGGATGTAGTCGGCGACGGTGCAGCCGGTGAAGCGCCGGAACGAGCGGGAGAGATGCACGGGATGGACGCCGGCGACGCGCGCTAGCTCGGCCAGCGACAGCGGCTCGGCCAAGCGGTCGTGAATGGCCTCGCGCACGCCGGTCAGCCAAGCCGGCGGCTGGCGCGCCGGTCCGGCTTCCAGCCGCAGCAGGTGGGCGAAAATTTCCAGCAGCAAGCCCTCGAGGGCCAGCGAGGAGAGCGCCAGAGCGCGGCGAAACTCGCGATAGAAACGCGCCGCCAGCCAGACCGGCTCGCCGCCGGAGACGTGGACGGGGGCGGCAAGGGACGGGCCATGGCCGCGCAGCTGCTCGACCAGCGGCGGCAACAGCTCGATATTCAGCCCCACCGCGCCTTCGGGACCGAAGCGGTCGGAGTGCAGCTCGCCGGCGGGATGGAGCGTCACCGAGCCGGGCTCCGAGAGGCGCGTCTCCCGCCCGCACCACTGCTCCGCCGTGCCGCGCACGTTGATGCCCAGGTACATCGCGCCGTGCGTATGAGCCGGGATCTCGAGCAAGGGCGGATACACCGTCTCTTCGACGCACAGCAGCGGCGATCGGGATTGCCGCAGGCGCAGCCCGTGGAAAGGCACGGGGGTGACGGCGCAACTCGGCGCGGAAGTCTCAAAGGACATGGGGGAACCCGTAGCGGCAAACAGCGTGAGTAGGTTTTAGCACGCGCGGCGGGCGGCGTCAATCGCGCGCGTGGCGACGTCCGCGCCGGGGCTATAATGACGGCCGGCCGAGCCAACCGGGCGAAGGCGATGCGATGAGGGGCGCACAAGACGGGATGCGCAGGCGGCGGCGTTGGGGCTGGGGCGAAGATTTGGCGCGCGATCTCGCCTATGCGGCCCGCGGCTTGCGGCGCGACGCCGCCTTCACCGCCGCCGCCATCGTCACGCTGGCGCTAGCGGTGGGCGCAAACGTGGCGGTCTTCGCGGTGATCCACGCCGTGCTGCTGCGGCCGCTGCCGCTGGGCAACCCGCAGGAGCTAGAGTGGATCGCGCCGCCGCCCTCGAAGTGCGGTCTTTCCTGCGAGACCTATTCCGCCGACGCGTTCGAGGAGTTCCGGGCGCAAGCGGGCGGCGTGCTGAGCGACGTCACCGGCTACTACGCCTTTTCCACAGCGGACAACGATCGCCTCGCCGGCCGCGACGGGGAGCCGCGGCCGGCGACGGGCCTGGGCGTGGTCTGGAATTTCTTCCGGGTTTTGCAGGTGGCGCCAGCGCTGGGGCGCGGCTTCCGGGCAGCCGACGCCGGCGAGAACAGCGCGCCGGTAGCGCTTTTGTCCTACGGCTTCTGGATGGCGCGCTTCGGCGGCGATGCGCGCATCGTCGGGCAGACGGTCGAGCTCAATGGCCGCGCCACCACGATCGCCGGCGTGCTGCCGCGCAGCTTCGACTTCGGCGCGGTCTTCGCGCCCGGCGCCGACGTGCAGATCTTCCAGCCGCTGGCGCTCGACGACATTCGCGACGACGGCAATACGCTGACCATGATCGGCCGGCGGCGGGCGGGCGTGACACCGGCGGCGGCGCAGGCGGAGGCGAACCTGGTGGCGCCGCGCCTGGAGTTCAATCGCAAATATCCGCAGTCCAAGGGCCGCTACCGCACCGTGCTGACGCCGCTCGATCGCTACGTCATCGGCAGCCTGCGGGCGCCGCTGACGCTGCTCTGGTGCGGGGTGGGGCTGATTCTGCTGATTGCCTGCGCCAATCTCTCGAACTTGCTGCTGGCGCGGGGCTCGACGCGCAGCCGCGAGCTGGCGCTGCGCGCCGCGCTGGGAGCGGGACGGGGGCGGGTGCTGCGGCAGCTGCTGGCGGAGAGCCTGCTCTTGGCGGCGGGCGGCGGCGCGCTGGGGCTGGCGCTGGCCGGCGCGATCGCCTCGTTTCTCGCGCGGCAAAGCGCGGTCGCGCTGCCGCTGCTGCGCGACGTGCGCGTGGGCGGCGCGGAGGCGGCGTGGTCGGTGCTGGCGGCGCTAGCCGCGGTGGCGCTCTTCGGCGTCTTCCCCGGCCTCAAAGCGGGAGCGGTAGATGTGGCGCAACGGCTGCGGGAGGCGGGACCGAACCTGAGCGCGGCGGGGACGCACGAGCGCGCACGCAGCGTGTTGGCGGCGGCCGAGGTGGCGCTGGCTTGCCTGCTGCTCACCGGCGCGGGGCTGCTGCTGCGCAGCTTCATGCACGCGGTGGACGTGGATCTCGGCTTTCAGCCGGATCATGCCGCCACGATTCGGCTCGCGTACCGGCGCGGCAGCTTGGATGAGACGAGCGCCGGCTGGCAGCGCATCCTGGAACGGGTGCAGACGGTGCCCGGCGTCGCCGCCGCCGGCATCGTGGATTACTTGCCGTTCGGGGGGAACCGGAGCTGGGGGCCGCTCATCGCCAAGGGCGGGACCTATCGGCGCGGCGCGACGCCCGAGCCGCTGGTTTACGTGATCTCGCCCGGCTTCCTGCGCGCCATGGGGATGCGGCTGGAGGGCGGGAGGGATTTCCGCTGGAGCGACGACAAGCACGGCCAGCAGGTGGCGATCGTCAACGAGGCGGTCGCGCGGGCGCTTTGGCCGGGACGCAGCGCGGTGGGGCAATGGGCGACGATGCTCGGGCTCGGCGACCGGCTGATCGTGGGCGTGATCGCCGACGTACACCAGACCAAGATCGAAAAGCACCCCGGGTGGCAGATTTATTTTCCGGCCACGCAGGAGATGCCAATCGGCGCGGAACTGGTGGTGCGTTCGCGGCCGCCGCCGGCGGCGCTCCAGGGCAGCGTGGTGGGGGCGCTGCGGGCGCTCGATCCGGCGCAGCCGGTGGCGCCGCTGCGGCCTATCCGTGAGATCGTCAATCGCGCCCTCTCGCCGCGCTGGTTTTTCCTGCTGCTGGTGGGCGCGCTGGCGGGCTTGGGCCTGGGGCTGGCGGCGCTGGGCATTTATGGCGTGATTGCCTATTCGGTGGCGCGGCGTGCGCCGGAGTTGGGGATACGGGCGGCGCTAGGGGCGACGCCGGCGCGGCTGCGGCGGGAGGTGGTGGGCCGCACGCTGGGCTTGAGCGCGGCGGGCATCGCCGCCGGCATCGTGCTTTCGCTGCTCATGGCGCGCGCCATGGCGAGCTTGCTCTTCGGCGTCGCCCCGCTGGACCCGGCGACGTTCGTGGCCACGATTCTGGTCATGGGCGGCATCGCCGCGCTGGCCGGCTATATTCCCGCGCGCCGCGCCGCGGCGGCCTCGCCGATTGCCGCCCTGCGCGACCAGTGACGCTACCGGGGCGATAAGCATCGCATCGCGTCGTTTCGTGGCCAGCCCGTACGGAACCGCCGGCGGCTCCTGGCGACCGGAGCGCTAGGCGCGCGGGCGAGAGCCGCGGCAAGACGGGCGCGCTCGCGCGCCGATAGGGCTGGCACTGGCGGGCGAGGGTGAAGGTGGCGGGGCAGCCGAGGATGCGCGCGGCCTCGAGGAGGCGGGTGCGCGGGGCTTCTTGCGCCGGCCCGCCGCCGCAGATAAGCCGGCGCGCGTGCGCCTGGTCGCTTTTCCAGCCGGCCAAGCTCTCGAGCCCGCCGACCTGCCACACCGCCCCTTCGGCGTCGTCGAGCAAATAAAGCCGACCCTCGCTCCAGCGAGCCCGGCCGCCGAAGCCGACAATCACGGAAGCACCGGGGGCGCCGATCAGCAAGACGACGTGCGGCAAGGCGACGACGGCGCGATTGGGCCCCACCAGGCAGACGTCGCGCGCCTTTTCGAAACCGCGATCGCTGGCCAGCCGGGAAATTCTGCCGGCGCCGGCGGGCCAAATGAAAAGGCTATTGCCGACGATGGCAGCCAGCCCGAGGGCGTTCCACGAGGCGGCGCGCAGCGGACCGGCGATGCGCGCGATGGGAAAGCGCCGGCCATCGCGGCGCAAGGCGATGAACTCGACCGCGCCCGAGGCTTCCATCGCCTCGACGGCGACGTCGCCGCCGGAGTCGAGCAGGCGCGCGCCCGGCGAGAGGCCCGGCACGGCAGTGCGGATCATGGCGGCGCCGTCCGGATCCATGAAAAGGAAGCCGGCGGCGGTCTGGAGACCGATGCGGCCGCCGGCATCGAAGCTGAGGCCTTGCGTCACCGGCAGCACGGGGACGGCGAAGATGCGGCCCGCGCCCACGGCCAGCAAGCGATGCGGCAGGGCGACGAGCGCCTTGCCCTGCAGCGCTTCGAAGCCGACGACGGGCTCCGCGGCGGACGCCGGAATGCGCCCGAGGAGAACCGGCGCGAGGCGCGAATCGAAGCCACGATACACCCCGGTCCGGCAGGCGGCGGGCGTGAGCGGCGGCGCGGCGCCGAGCGCGGGCAATGATGAAGCGAGGACAAGAGCGGCGAGAGCGCGCATATCGTCTCAGTGGCCGGCGCCGGATTCGCCGCCGAAGAATTGGCGGAAGCGCTGATAATTCGATTGCACGACTTGGCTCCAACGTTGCAGGCGATCTTGCCAAACGACCGGCAGGAATGCCGAGAGGTATTGCCGGCCCACCAGGGTCATTTGCTGGCCGGGATCGAAATTCGTCGGGTCGCCCTGAACAGCCGACGCGACGGCGCTCATCGTCTGATCGGCCAAGTCGAGGGCGGCCGATGCGCCGTTCTTGATGCCCTCGACGTTGCGGCCGACGATAAAGTCCGCGGCGGGATTGGAAATGCCGAGACGGACGGCGTCGCCGGCGGCCTGAATCTGATTTGGCAGCGTTGGGCTCACCGCGGCGCCGGCCATGCTCTTGAGCGCGTCCAGGTCCTTTTTCCAATTCAGGAACTGCTCCAGGCTGGGCGTCTCGCCGGCATCGTCCGACGGCGGCGGCTCGCCGGCCGGGGCGGGCGAATCGTCTGGCTGGGCGGCCGACATACCTTGATCGGTAAATTCCTGAACTCCGGCCTCGTCTTGCGGGGAGAGGTCCGGCTCCTCTCCGGCCTCGTCGAGCGGCCTGAGGTCTCGCGGGCCGGAGCCGCCGGTGCGCGCGCTCAGGGCCTCGGTTTGGCTCTCCAGGCTGTCGAGGTCGCTGTCGCTCGCGGTTGGATTGGTATTGACGGCGTCGGCCTGCTGCCGATACGTGGCGCTGAGTTGCTGATCGGCGGCGATTTGGTTTTGCCGCGCCGCGTCCTGCGCCTCAATGGTCTCGGTCTGGGATTGGATCCGGTCGGTGGCGACATTGATGCCGGCGACCCGCGACGCGGTTCTGGCTTGGGCCTGCTGGCGCTGCCGCGCCCCTTGCTGGTCTATGTTTTGGGCCTGATTGTCGACCTGCTGCTGCCGCCACTGCTGTTGTTGCTGGTACTGTGCGACCCGATCCTGGCAGCTCTGCACCTGCTGCCCCAGACCATTGCCCTTCGCACTGTACACCCAGTCGTGCAGCGCCTGGCAAGCGGGCACCGAGCACACCAGGATGCTTTGCGGATGGGAGTCCTCGCCGGGATGGTCGTCGAGGCATTGCTGGTGCGCTTGGCTCATCCGCGCCAGGAAATCGTCGATTTCGGCCTGATAGCGGCTGCAATCGGAGGGCTGCGTGGGGTTGGGCGGGGGTGTGGGGGGCGCCTCTTGCGCGCGTACGGCGGCTGCGGCCAAGACTGCGACCGCCAACAGGTGCAACGCCGAGCGTCCGGCCTCTCCCAGTTGCCGCGAGAAGTTGCGTGACATGGCAGCGTCCCTAGCGGATGGGCGTGAGATTCAGGCCGCTTTGGTCCAGCGCGAACCAGCGCGTGGCTCGCGATGCTAATGCTCGCCGGAAAAGCGCGACCTTCGCGGCGGAGTCGATCATGATACCGCCGGGCAAGACGGGATAGCTGCCGGCCGGAAAGGCGATGCGGCCGCCGGCGCCGTAACAATCGCCGGCGACGCGGGCGACGCCATTTCGCGGGTCGAAAGCGAGGCAAGTTCCGACCAGCGCCTTGGCGAGATCCCCGGCAACCGCCGCCGCCGCGGGTTGGGCGGCGGCGCCGGCAGGCGCGAAGGGATCGAGCAAGGGCACGAGCCGCGCGCGGCCGCGGTAAGCGTGCGGCGGCTGCCAATTCTGCACCACGCCGCGAACTTGGGCGATGTCGATTTTCAAATTTTGCAGGTTGCCTTGCGCCTCGGCTTGGTTCAGTCCGGAGATGGTGGCCGAGCTGACCATATCGCTGGCGGCGTTGTCGGCGTTGTAGCGGTCCACGACGGAAGTCATCCTGGCGCCGGCTTCTTGCGCTTGCGCTTGCTGCTGGGCGAAGCGGGCCTGCTGAATGGCCTGTTGCAGGCTGGCCGATTGCTGCTGGTTGAGCTCCAGTTGCTGCTCTTGGGCGGCCAGGAGCTGCTGGCGCTGCGCGGGCGTCAGTTGCCAAATAGTCGATTGCGCGCAGGCCGCGGCGCAGAAAAGCAGCGCCGCCAAAAGCGCGCGAACACCCGGGAATTGGGTCATCTGCGATTTGCCTTTTTGCCGTGGGGACATGGGATCGGCCTCAAAAAACCCACTGATTCGGAGTTTGCAGGAAGAGATAGACCCTGCCCTCGGGATCGAAGGCCAGCAAGCCCGAATTCCACTCGGGGTGGGGATTCGCGCCCGTCCCCAGCATCAGCGAGGAGAGCGCTGCGACCATCGGCGCCGCTTGATCGCCGCGCGCCGCCCAGAACTCGGGACTGAAAGCGCCGTCGCCGGGGATGAACTGGAGCTGATTGCGCGCATAGGCGCCGGCATAGGGACCGAGATCGGGCAGCTTGAATCGCTTGCCGGGCGCCAACGCCGCCAGGTCGTCGTTGTTGAGCATGATCTCGAGCAGGGTGAGCGGCGCGGTCTGATGGCCGGCGCCATCGGCGAGCATCGCCAGCTTGGGGAACAGCAGGAAGTCGCTGTCGTCGGGGCTGGAGCCGGAATTGACGCGAAGATCGCCGGAGTCGCGCACCTGGATGCGCACGACGCTCGCGGGCGGGGAAACGTAGCCGTTGGAATCGCTGAAATTGGCGTCGATGAACGGCCGCATCGAGCCGCCGCTGGCCCAGAGCACCGGCAGCGGCAGGCCGACGGCGTGGGTGCCGCCCGCGGGCTCGGGCTGGCGGGCGAGGGTTTGCGGCTCATCCCGATCGAACACGACCGCTTTATAGTTGCCGCCAGCGTAGCGGCTGCGCTCGGCCAGACCCTGGCCGAGCAGCGTGCCGGATTCTTGCGCCAGCTGGCCGGCTTGCATCTGGGTGACGGGATCGGAGTTGGTGGCGCCCGCCGTGGCAAGGAGCATGCCGCCGATGCCGGCCATCCGGAGCAAGCCGCCGTGGCCCTTCTTTTGCTGCATGGCGCTCATGCCGGCAGGAACGAGGGCGAAGATATTGGGCGGCAGCAGCGCGGCCAAAAGCGGCTTCGCGGTGGCGTAGGGCGACTCGGGATCGCGGACGAACTCGAGGCCGTAGAGGTCGTCGGTGACCGCGGCCGTGGCGTGCGAGCCCATCGTGTGCGCCAAACCGTCGGAGAGCAGACCAAGCGCGGCCGCCCAGTCTTGCAGATCCACGGGTTGCGCCGCCAGGCTGCGGCCGGGCAAAATGCCTTCCGGCACGGCGTCGGGCGCGGCGGCGTCCCGCGCGTGGGCCAGCGAGGCCGTCATCTCGTCCTGGAGCTGCAAGGCGCCGGCGAGGCGCGCGCGGTCAACCCAGGCGGCGCGAAGCTTGGGGCGCAGCGTGGTCAGCAAACGCGCGAAGTAGAGGGCCTTGTAGGCCTCGCCCCGGCGCGCGGCGGCCTGCATGCGCGCCGACAGCGCCTGGGAATCGGCGGACAGCAAGCCGTCGCCCGCCAGCCAGCGAACGTAATCGGGGTCGGCAAAACGCCCGCCGCCCGCCAGGCTGCGGACAAACGCCGGCGGCATCTGCACCTGGCGCTCGGCTTCAGGGGAACCGTCGGCGGCGGCGCGGCGAATCCAGGCCTGCGACAGCTTGGCGTCTTCGTCGGGGCCTTTCCCGGAACGATCGAGCTGGGCCATTTTCAGCGCGCACTTGGCGCCGTCGGCGCCGAAGAGCAGGGCGCCCTTGCGATACCAATCCAACGCCTTCTTGTCGCTTTGCTGGAAGCCTTCGCCCTGTTCGTACATGCGCGCCAGGCGATACGCGCCCAAGGCCGAGGAGGCTTTATAGGCCTTGTTGTACCACTGCGCGGCTTGCTGGAAGTCCTGTGGGACCCCTTGTCCGAGTTGATAGAGGCGGCCAAGGCGGCATTTGGCCTCGGGCGGTCCGTGGTTGTCCTTGGCGGCTTGCGTCAGCCAATAAAGGGCCTGGACGGGATCGGGCTGGGTGGCGACGCGCTCGCCGTCGAACGACCATTCGTCCAGATAAATCTGCGCGAGCGCATATTCGTCGTCGGGATTTTGCTGCTGGGCGCCGGCCAGGATCCGCTGCTTATCGGCTTCGATCTTCTGCCGGCGGGCCTGCGCGCGGGCTTCGGCTTGCTCGCGCAATTGCTCGCCGCGCCGTAGGGCGATGACACGCGCGTTATCCCAGCCCACGGCATCGGCATGCTCGGAGACGCAGCCCGAGCCAGCGGCGGCACGGCAGCGTCCGAGGGCGTCGGCAGCGGCCGCCGACTTGGAGGCGAACCCGCAGGCGAGATAGAGCGAGCCGTTGCCGCGGGCAGCCGCGAACCAGGTGGCGTTTGGCGCGTCGCCGTCCAGCTCGCAGAGTGCGCGAAGCTGGCAGGCGGCCGCACCGCGGCCGTGAGCGCAATTGGCCTGCGCGAGATGCGTCGCATCTTTGGCGGTGGGGCGCAAGGACCAGGCGAAGTCGTGGCCGTCGCTCGCGTACGCCAGCCACTGCGGGCGTACGTCGCGCGGATTCGCGGGCGGCGGCGGCGCAGCCGCGACGGCGGGCCGCGGC
>JBOGKX010000003.1:0-22524 GCA_050746125.1 Terriglobales bacterium
TCCCACTCCGCGACCTTCCGGCCCGCAACCGGCGCATCCGCCCGGCGCCAAGCCGCGCCGCGCTCTTCGTCGCCGGAGCGGGGCGAGAAGCGAGCAGGGCGAGGCCGCAGGCGGCGAACCGGGGACCCCAAGGCGCAGCAGCGCGCCGTGGGGTGGGGAGGGGCGGGAGGTATACAACCTCGTATCCGATCCGCCCCGAGCAGCCGAACCGGGGACCCAGGCGCGCGAGGGTGGCGCGCTGGGGTGGGAGAACGAAGCCCTGCGACGCTTATCGCCACGCCCATAACTGCGCTGCTGGCGCGGGCGCGGCGCTACTGGTACCGGGGCCTGGCCTGGGGCCTGGCCGCCGAGTTTTGGTTCTTCGCCGTCTTGGCCTGGCTCGCCTCCGGCGGCCGCGCCCCTTCGCTGCGCGCCTGGGCGGAGCGCCGTCGCGGCGGACGCGCGGCCGCGGTCGCGCTCTTTACCGCCATCGTGGTTGCCGTCGTCCTGGTCGCGGAATTGCCCTTCGCCGTTTATATCGGCTATTTCCGCGAGCGCGCTTTCGGCTTTGCCACCGGCACGCTGCGCGGCTGGTTCGCCGATTGGGGCAAAAGTTTCGGCATCGAAATCGTCGCCGTCGTCATCGCCGCCGAGATCCTCTACGCCATTCTCCGCCGCGCCGCGCCGCCCGCTTCACGGGCCTCCTGGGGGCCGGCCTTCAAGGTCTGGATCCCTTGCCTGGTCCTGATGATCGTGGTGGTGGCGATCCAGCCGGTCTTCATCGCCCCGCTTTTCGACAAATTCACGCCTCTGCCGCCGGGCCGGCTGCGTGACCAGTTGGCGCTAATGGCGCGGCAAGCCGGCATTCCCTCGGATGCGATCTACGTCGCCGACACCAGCCGCCGCTCGCTCCATACCAACGCCTATGTCGTCGGCCTGCTCGGTACGCAGCGCATCGTCATCTACGACACTCTGCTGCGGGCCGAAACCCCGGCCGAGGTCGAATTCGTCGTCGGCCATGAGATCGGACACTACGTCCTTCACCACCTATGGAAGGGCATTGCCTTTGGCGTCGCCCTGTTGCTGCTCTTTCTCTGGATCGCCTTCCGGCTCTTTCGCCGCTTCGCGCCGCGGCTGGGCTACCGGAGCCTAGGCGACGTTGCCGGGCTGCCGTTGCTCGCCCTGTTGCTCTCGGTGCTTTTTTTCCTGGCCTCGCCCGCCGTCAACGGCTTCTCGCGGCGCCTGGAGCGGCAAGCCGACCGCTATGGCCTGCGCGTGGCGCCCGATCCCTGCGCGGCCGTGGCATCGTTCCAAGGCGATCTGTCGTCCGATCTGATTCCGCCCGATCCGCCGCATTGGATCGAATGGTGGTTCTTCACCCATCCCAGCGGCGCCGAGCGCATCGCCATGGCGCAAGCCGCCTGCGCCGCCCATCGCCCCGCCGGCGCGAAGCCTACCGCTGGCGGCGATGCTTATCGCCCCGCCAACATCGCAACTGCCGCCAAAAGGCCGCCGGGCCCACGGCAATCACGTCCGAGCGGGGCCAAGCGAAGCGCAGCGGAGCGCCAAGCAATGCCGCGAGTAGGGCGAGGCCGCAGGCTGCAAGGGGCGGGAGGAATACACCAACGTATCCGATCCGCCCCGAGCAGCCGAGAACGAAGCCCTGCGACGCTTATCGCCCCGCCCGCCTAACCCAACCAGCGCTCGTTGAGCCCGGCATAGGCGTCCACTCGCCGATCGCGCAAGAAGGGCCAATGCGTGCGTTGCCGCTCGACCCGATCCAGGTCGCAGTCGGCATAGAGAATCATCTCGTCGCTGCCGGCCTCGGCGATGATTTCGCCATCCGGCCCGCAGACGAAGCTGCCGCCCCAGAACTCGATTCCGTTGCCCAATTGCCGCTCCGCCGTGCCGGCCGGCGCCGGCTCGAAGCCCACCCGGTTGGGTACCGCCACGAAGATGCCGTTGGCGATGGCGTGGCTGCGCTGGATCAGCCGCCAGGACTGCCGTTGCGTCTCGCCCCACTCCGCCTTCTCCGCCGGGTGCCAGCCGATGGCGGTGGGATAGAACAGAATCTCGGCGCCGGTGAGCGCCGTCAGCCGCGCCGCCTCGGGAAACCACTGATCCCAGCAGACCAGCACGCCGGCGCGCACCGGCTGCAAGGCGAAGCTGCGAAAGCCCAGATCGCCCGGCGTGAAGTAGAACTTCTCGTAGTAGCGCGGGTCGTCGGGAATGTGCATCTTGCGGTACAGGCCCAGCAGGGAGCCGTCCGTGTCGAGCGCCACGGCGGTGTTATGGAACAGCCCGGCGGCGCGCCGCTCGAAAAGCGAGGCGATCACCGCCACGCCATGCTGTCGCGCCGCTTGCGCCAGCGCTTCGCTCGTGGGTCCGGGGATCGGCTCGGCCAGCGCGAAATGCGCGTGATCTTCTTCCTGGCAAAAATAGCGCGAGCGGAACAGCTCCGGCGTGCAGACCACGCGCGCCCCCGCCGCCGCCGCCTGGCCGATGGCCGCCAGCATTTTGCTTAAATTGGCGGCCGGATCGGCCGCGACTTGCAACTGCGCCAGGGCGATGCGCAGCACGCGGGCCATGGCTTAGCGCCGCGCCGCCGGCGGCTCGAGCGGCAAGCGATAGACGGCCTGGGTGATCTTTTCCCCGTCCACCGAGGTGCTCGCCGGACCGTCGTAAACGAAGCCGTGCGCTTCGTACCAGCGCCGCGCCGCCGCCAGTTGCTCGTGCACCGCCACCCACAGGCAAGGTTCTCCGACTTCCTGCGCCGCTTGCCGCACCGCCGCCAGTAGCCGCGCCCCATGGCCCTTGCCCTGGCAATTCGGTTGCAAGTACAGGCTGCGCAGCACCGCGCCGGGAGGATCGTCGGCGGGCGAGCCGAGCGAGAGCATGGCGAACCCCACCGCCTTGCCCCCTTCCAGCGCCAAAAAGCCGCGCACGTCCCCGCGCGCGTGCAATTCCGCCAGCCACGCCGTGCCATAGGCGCGCTCGATGTAGCGCTCCCGCGCTTCCTCGCCGATCAAGCCGCCGTACGTGGCCCGCCAGGCGGCGCGGGCGATGGCCTGGATGGCGTCGGCGTCGGCGGCGGTGCTGGCGCGAACCGTCGCGCCCAGGGCTGGTGCAAGCTGCGGGCCGGGACTCACCCGCACAGCATAGCATTCGCTCCCATCGCCTGCCGAGCCCCGCGAAACCCGCTCTGGCGCGCTTGCGCGCCCCGCCCACTCCGCACTGCCGCCGAGGGCGCGCCCGGTCCACAGTGACAACCTTCCGAGCGGGCAAGCGCAGCGCAGCGGAGCGCTAAGAAAATCCGCGAGGCGACGCTTATCGCCCCGCCCACATCGCAACTGCCGCCAAAAGGCCGCCGGGCCCACGGCAATCACGTCCGAGCGGGGCCAAGCGAAGCGCAGCGGAGCGCCAAGCAATGCCGCAAGCAGGGCGAGGCCGCAGGCTGGGAGGGGCGGGAGGAATACACCAACGTATCCGATCCGCCCCGAGCAGCCGAGAACGAAGCCCTGCGACGCTTATCGCCCCGCCCGCCTAGCCGGCGGCTGGGCTGTGCGATCCTATTGCCCGTGTCCGACGACCTCGCTTTGCCGCCCGGCCGGCGCGGATTTCGCATGCCGGCGGAATGGGAGCCGCACGAAGCCACCTGGGTCGCCTGGCCTCACAAGGAGGCCAGTTGGCCCGGCCTGCTCGACCGTATCCCGGCGGTCTTCGAGACCATGATTCGTCATTTGGCGAGCGGCGAGGTCGTGCACGTCAACGTCTCCGACGCCGCGATGGAGCGCGAAGTCCGCGCCCGCCTGGCGCGCGCCGGCCTCGAGACCGCGCCCGTCCGCATGCACGTCATTCCCACCGACGACGCTTGGGTGCGCGATCACGGGCCGATTTTCTTGGTGCGGGATCGGGCCGGTCGCCGCGAGCGTCTCATCCTGGATTGGGGCTACAACGCTTGGGGCGGCAAATACCCGCCCTTCGCGCTCGACGACGTCGTGCCCTGCCGAGTCGGCGAGCGCCTCGGCCTGCCCGTGCTCTCGCCGGGCATGATCCTCGAAGGCGGCTCGATCGAGGTCAACGGCCAAGGCACGCTGCTGACCAGCGAATCCTGCCTGCTCAACCCCAACCGCAACCCGCAACTGTCGCGCGCCGAGATCGAAGAGCGGCTCTGCGCCTGGCTGGGCGTGCGGCGCATTTTGTGGCTGGGCGAAGGCATCGCCGGCGACGACACCGATGGCCACGTGGACGATCTCGCTCGTTTCGTCGCGCCCGATACCGTCGTTACCGTCGTCGAGGAAAACCCCGCCGATGCCAACTACGAGCCCTTGCGCGCCAACCTCGCCCGCTTGCGCGCCATGACCACCGAATCCGGCGCCCCTTTGCAAATCGTTCCGCTGCCGATGCCCGACCCAGTCGAGCACGAGGGCCAGCGTCTGCCCGCCAGTTACGCCAATTTCTATATCGCCAACCGCGTCGTGCTGCTGCCCGCCTTCGGTTGTCCCCAGGACGAGCGCGCCCGCGCCACGCTGGCGGCGCTCTTTCCCGGCCGCGCCGTCGTCCCGATCTTGGCCCGCGATCTCGTCTGGGGATTGGGCGCGTTTCATTGCCTTACGCAGCAGCAGCCGGCCGCCACTCCGCCATGACAATTCTCATTGCTACCTTGCGGCCGCGCCCTGCCTAATGAGGGCATGGCAAACGCGACAACGTTGCAAACCGATATTCGCAAAGGCCCCATCTTCGAGCGCGACGGCGTGCGCGCCGTGCGCCTCGGCGTTCGCGCCGGCGCCGAAGTCCCGACTCACGCCAGCAATGCCGATGTCATTGCCGTGGTCGTGCGCGGCAGCGGCACGTTCACGGTGGCGGGCGCAGCGCGCCCCATCGCCCCCGGCGATGTGGTGGAGATGAAGCCGAATACGCCCCACTCCATCCTTGCGCGCGAGGACCTCGAGCTCGTGGTCTTGCACTGCCGCCTCGGCGGCGGCGTCGGGCCCATCTCCTGCGGCGCCCACTAGCGGAGGGAGGCCGCAGCCTAGCCGCATTATCATCGAGACATGAGCCCAAGAATCGAGTCTTCGCAAGCCACCGCGCCCGCGTTCCGGGCCATGTCCGCCCTGCAGCAGTATGTCCAGCAGTCGAGCCTGGAACCGAAGCTGCTGGAACTGGTCAAAATGCGCGCCTCGCAAATCAATGGCTGCGGCTATTGTCTGGATATGCACTCGCAGGATGCCCGCCGCCTGGGCGAGACCGAGCAGCGCCTTTATGTGCTCCCCGCCTGGCGCGAAGCGCCGTTTTATTCGCCGCGGGAACGGGCAGCGCTTGCTTGGACCGAGGCCGTGACCTTGATCGCCCAGACGCAAGCGCCCGACGACGTCTACCAAGAAGCGCGCAGCCAATTCTCCGAAAAAGAACTGGTGGAATTGACAATGGCCATTGTCGCGATCAATGGTTGGAATCGGCTGGCCATCTCGTTCCGCTCTGTTCCCGGAACCTACAAGCCGGTCGCCGCGCCCGCGAAGCTGGCGTAGGCGGGAGCTGGCGCCGGTTAGGCTCTGGCGCGGCGCGGCTGCCTTTGCCGAAAGAAGGTGCGCAGATGCCCTACCAGGACGTCCGCGTCCAATCCCTCCGCCGCCGCCGCTTCCGCCAGCGTCAGCGACCGCGGGACGTCGCGCGTCCGGGCCAGCGTTTTTACGCCGCTGGCGATCAGCAGCCGGCGCGTGCGCGGATAGCTGGATATGTACCAATAAAGTGGGGTCTCGCCTCCCATCGTCTCCGGCCGAAACCACGCCGGCGGCGGCTGGGCCAGCGTTAACGCCAAATTGGCCACGAACAGCAACACGGCCGCAAGCTCCAAAAATGCCGAGGCCGGTAGCACCTTCCAAGCCCAGCCGGCGGCGCCCGAATAGGCTGCCGCCTCGCTGGCCACCCGCGCCAGACATCCCACTGCCAGCAGCCACAGGCTGGCTGCCATTAGGCGCGCGCTGAAGAGTTCGCGGCTGCTGAGAAAAGCCGGCAGGATCCGCGGCCCGATGGCGAAAATCAGCGTCGCGACGAATCCGACGGTTAGCGCATGCCGCGCCGCGCCGCCGAGCGCCGGCTGGAAATTAGCCGCCAGCTCCAGCGCCGCGCCCGCCGCCAGCCAGCCATAGGCGAGGCGAATGAAGGCCGGGAAATGGCGATAAACGCCCAGCCGCTTGGCGGGTTTCGCGGACGGCTCGAAAATGCGCAGGGCCCAGGCCGCGACACCCACCAGGATTGCCGCCAAGCCGTCGGCCAGCGCGAACTGCCCTGCCAGCAGCAGCGCTATCAGCGCCATGACCCCCGCGCCCAACCCCGTCGCGGCCCGCTGCCGGGGCGGGCGCAAGCCGGCAAAGATGGTCACGAATCGCGTGCTGTAGCCCCACGCCAGCGGCAACATGAATCCCCACAGCGCGAGTTCGACCGTCATGCGATCCAGGCGCGCCGGATATTGCGGAATGGCGTTCGCCGCCGCCGTTCGGAACGCGGCCATGGCGTTGACGATCAGCGCCGCCGCCAATCCCCCGAAGCCGGCGATGCCGAGCAACGAGCCCAAATCCTTTGGCCGCCGCCGCGGCCGCCGCGAGCTGGGGAAGAAAAGCAAGAATTGGCTCAGTCCCAACGCCGCCAATTCCAAAATCGCCGATGCCGGGAGCCCGACGCGCCAGCCGTGCAGCCCGACGCCGCAGCCCCAGCGCCATCCGACGCCCGCAGTCCACAGCGCCCAGGTCAGCCAACCTAGCCACAGCGAACGCAGGGGAGCGCCGCGCACTTTGGGCAGGATAAAAAGAGAAATGCCGAGGATGAAGCTGCCAACCCAGCCGAAAACCTGGGCGTGCCCGTGCGCCTGGATCCAGGCGCTGCTCGCTCCCGCCGCGGTTCGATGGGCGGCAATCTCGATCAGGTTCCAGACGCCCAGGAAAGTGCCGGGAAGGGCAAGGTACGCCAGGCCGCTCAGGATGAATGCGGCTAGGAGCCGGGCCGCGCGCCGCTCCGGCAACGGATCGGCGCCGCTCACTGGAGCGCTTTGCCGGTCGCGCTGGAAAGCTGCCTGCCATTGCGCTGGTAGCGTCCCTGCCGTCATCATGGACCTCAAGCTTGCCCGGCCGCGGTGGCCGGAGCCATGATTTTGCTCATGGCTGGGCCGCGCTCGCAACAGCCGGCGCCGTCCTGGGCGTCTAACGATCTAGGCATCCCAAAAGGAGTCCCGATGTCTGCTTCTCCCTCAGGCCGCATGCGCGAAGTGCTCGAGCCCACGGCCGGCCCGCTGCTGCAATTCGATCTGGCCCAACAAGTCGAGCAACTCCGTGGCGAGCAGCCGTGGCAGGCTGGTCGCAACAGCATTACGCTGGTGAAATTCGCCGACTTTCGCGTCGTGCTTACCGTGATGCTCGCCGGCACGCGCATTCCCGGTCATCACGCCGACGGCCGCCTCACCATCCATACCGTCGCCGGCCATGTCCGCGTGCACAGTCCGGAGGCCGTCACCGATCTTCCCGCCGGACGGATGCTGGCGCTGGATCGCGCCATCCCCCACAACGTCGAGGCCGTCGAAGACAGCGCTTTCCTGCTCACCCTGGCGTGGGCCGGTACCGCCCACGCCCCCTTGCCGCGCACCGACGCGGTCTGAGGCCGCCGTCCCCGCGCCGCCGCTAATCGGGTCCGACGACGAGGGAATGGGCCGCGCGGAGCGAAGTAACCGCTTCGCTCGCCTCATTGCCGCCGTCCCACGGATAGGCGCAGCGCAGCGAAAACGGATAGGCCCTCGCCAGCGCATTCCAGAGCTGCTCCAGCCGCAGCGCGGCCCCCGGGCCCTCCGGTCCGCGCCACAGCATCGCCTCCATCTCGTCGAAGAGCGCGGCGCGGCCGCGGGGTCCGTGCGCGGCGCCTTCCGCGTTGCCGACGATCTCCGCCATCAACGCGCCGAAGCGGGCGGCGTCGGGCAGGCCGCCCGCCATGAACCGTGCTAATGTTCCCGCCGCATCGAAGGAAACGTACCTCCCTTGCGCCTCGGCTGTCTCCATGTGCGTGTCGCGCTGGGTTAATCGCTCGCGCAGCGCCGCGTGCTTGGTCGCGCTGGCGATGACCACGATCGCATCGCCTTCCCGCAGCGCGCTTTCAATGCATTCCGTCAGTGATGCGATGAGCTTGCCGTCTTCGCGGTAGAACTCGAGGACGTGCGCTCCGGCATCGAGAGCGGGCCAACAGGGCGCCGCGCCATGAGCCTTGGCCGTCATCCGCCCTTATTCTCTCAGCGATCGTAAGTGGATGCCGCATATTCACTTGCCGGGAACAAGGGAATTCGGCTGCGTGGTTTTAATCTGGGTGCGCTCGGGGCGCCGCGTCCGTTCCGCTCCGAATACCTCGGCGTGCTGACATAATGGCGCCCCGGCCGCGAGTGCGCCGGCCAAGCGTCGCTTTGGGGCTGCCTAGTCGCCCCAGTATTCGACGAAGGTGGTGCGCGTCTCCCAGACGTGAATGCCGAGCCGCAGTTGCGCATCCAGATGAGGTCGTAATTGTTGCCAAATCCATTCCGCCAGGGCTTCGCAGCTTGGGTCGGGCAAGAGGCGGTTCAGATCGCCGTGATCGAGCGGCGCGATCACCCGCTGTTCGACGAGCGGCTTGAGCAGGCGGGCGTCGAAGAGCATTTCTCCGCCCGCCCGCGTGCCTTCCACCAGGATGGTCAGCTCGTAGTCGTGCCCGTGCGGATGGCGATCGTAGCCGTTGTCGTTGGGAAACGAATGCTGGGCGTTGAAGCGAAATCCGCCCTTGCCCACGCGCCACGTCGCCATCCGTCGAGCATAACCGAAGCTCCGCAGGCTACGCCGGTACCTGCATGGACTGGCCGGCAAAGACTTCCAGGTTGTCGAGGCAGCCCGTCCAGCCGTGCTCGTGCCGGTCGCGCAGCTCGGCGCTGTTGAAGCCTCGGTGGGTGATGACGACTTCGGTGCCGCCCGCGACGTCGCGCAGATCCACGGTGACCAGCGTCTCGGCGGCCGGATTGTTGCCTATGACCCAGGTGAATTCAATGCGCTCGTTGGGCACGACGGCGGTGTAAGTACCGTTGGCGACGGCGTTGCCCTCCGGGCCGCTGCAGCCCGCGCCGGCCATGGCGATGCGGTAGGCGCCGCCGACGCGCGCGTCGGCGCTGGCCTCGGCGACGTGCATGGTGCCCGGCGCCAGCCAGCGGCGCATGAGTTCGGGCTGCGTCCAGGCGGCAAAGACGAGTGAGCGCCGAGCCTTGATGACGCGGCTGACGCGCAATTCGAGTGAAGTTTGCGTGGTGCTCATTGTTCGGTTCCTTCCAGTAGGGATTGCAGGGCGTCGAGACGTTTGTTCCAGAAGCGCCGGTATTCGGCTAGCCAGCGCTCGGCCGTGTGCAGCGCCGCCGGATTGCCGTGCACGAGCTGAAAGCTCCCTTGCTTGCGCCGCGCCACCAGCCCGGCTTGCTCGAGCACCTTGAGGTGCTTCGAGACCGCGACCAGCGACATCGCATGCGGCCGTGCCACCTCGCTCACCGTTCGTTCTCCCCGCTCCAGGCCCTGCAAAATGGCGCGGCGGGTAGGATCGGCGAGCGCGTGGAACACGGCATCCAACCGGGCGTTCTCAGACTTAACCATACGGTTGAATCATAGTCCGGCCCCTTCGCCGTGTCAACCATTTGGTTAAATCTTTTTTTCGGTGCTAGAACAGCGCGTGGCCGACGGTCGGATAGCGATAGTTGGCCACCGCCGACGCCGCGCCCATGGCCACGTATCCGGCGGCGAAAATGCGCTCCCAGCGATGATGTCCGGTCCGGTGCAGCACGTAAGTCAGCGCGATGGCGGCGGCCGCGGAGGCCGCTTCGGTGGCGACGAATGCGGCGCGGTTATCTACTAGCTGATCGGTAAGCAGCCACTCTGGCATATTGCGGTCGCGAAAATAGCGCGTGCTGGTGTAGTCGAGCACCTGCACCGTGACGATGCCAGCCAGCAAGGGCGTGTTCCAGCGGTCGCGCCAAAAGGAATGCCCCAGTTCGTGCTCGGTCTCGTTTTGCGCGGCCAGCGCCGCCCAGCCGGCGCCGAGCGCGCCGCCGATGGCGCCAAAAGTGAAGCCAACCCGCAGCCGCCGCGCAGCGCGCTGATCTGGGGGCAGTGCGGCGTAGCTGACGCCGCCTTCGCCAACCGCCAGCCCGGCCGCCGCGCCCGCTGCCGCCGCCAGCAGTAAATGCGGCGGCCAATGTGGATGCACCGGCGTGGCGGCTGCGCTGCGCGTTACCGCGTTGGTCGGGGACTGGAGGCTGGCCTGCGCGCGCGCCGCCGTGGAAAACGATAGCGCCAGCGCCAACAAAACAGAGCAGCGGGACATTTCTCGGCAGCATAGCAACCGCTTCGCGCCTGCGCCACCCCACCGCCCCTCCGAGAAGCCCCCTGGCCCGCCTCGAAAGCGCGTGAGCGCGGCGAGAAGCGAGCAGCGCGAGGCCGCGGGCCAGACGGGCGGCGCAGCGTACACGGAAGCGAAGCGCAGCGGAGCGCCCAGTGACGCCTCGCGTGAGCAAGCCCGGCTGGCCCGGAACGAAGCTATGCGAAGCCTATCGCCGCGCCGTCACCTACCCGGGAAGCTCCCCGGCCCACAGCGGCTCCATTCGAGCGGGGCAAAGCGAAGCGCAGCGGAGCGCCAAGAAATGTCGCGAGCAGCGCGAGGCGCCGGGAGCGAGGCCGACTGAGCGTACCCAGACGTACGTGAAGGAGGCCGAGCGACCGGCAACAATGCGATGCGACGCTTATCGCCCCGCCGTCATATCCCCGGTCAGCACCGCCGTGATGGTCCCCCAGCTCACCTTGGCTTTGACCATCACCGGCAAGTGGCGATTGTCGTCGCTGAACCAGATCCACATCTGGCCGCGGCGATGGAACACGGCGTTATTGAACACCCTCGGTTCGGTGCGAATCGCCGCGAAGGTGCCGGCCGGCGTCGTCACCGTTTCCTTGAGATCGGCGTTGAGCTGCACCTCGACGGTATTGCCGCCCTCGTTCACGGGAAAGTTGTAGACCTCGCCGACCCGCAGCGGCAGCGTGCGCACGTAATACAGGGCGCTGAAGAGATCGAGCACGCAGCCGGGAATCGCCTTCGTGTCGTGCTTGGCAACCGGATGGCGGCCATCGAGATTTTGTTCGTCGAGCACGAGCTGGTTTTGCCTGGGAAAGTAGTGAATCTCGGTGTGGCGTTTGCGCCGCCCCTCGCTGGTGTCTTTGTTCACCGACTGGGCGCAAAACGACAGCGGGTCGTAGTCGGATTCGATCCGGTCGTGAACTGGGTAGAGGATCGCCGCCACCCCGGTGGAAACGGCCGAGAAGACAATCTTGTCGCTGGCGCCCGCGTCGGTGAACTGCAAGGAGGCGCGCCCCGCCGGCCACAAGCGCCAACTGGCGCGATACGAGAGCTGCTCTCCGTCGGGAATTACGATCCGGGAAGCCGCCGGTGGCGGCGGCGCCGTCTGCGCCGCCAGCGGCGCGGCGAGCCACAGCGCGAGGATGAGGGGTAGCGACCGCCCAGCGCAAGCCATGAGCTTTACGGTACCCACCCCCGGCCCAGCCACTTGAGCACTACCACCGCCGCCAGGGCGAGAAATCCTAGAAGCGCATTGTACTCGCGATGCCGCCAATACAAAGGCCAGGAAAATCCGCCGCCCTCCGCCGCCTGCGGCGCGGGCGGAAAGCGAGGCAGCAAGCGCGGCACGCTGCGGCGGAAAGCTTCGAACTCGTCCCCGAATCGTGCCGCCAAAAACGCTTCTTCGCGGCGGATCACCGGCAAGTAGATGGCGAACAGCATCAACGCCGCCAGCGCCGCCAAGAGCCAACTGGCGGCGGCGATCACGAAGCCGAGCGCCAGCAGCGCGCTGCCGAGATAAAGAGGATTGCGGGTGTAGCGGTACGGGCCGGATACCGCCAGCACGTCGTTCTTGCGGATATGGCCGGCGGCGACGGCGCGAAGCGCCAGCCCGGCGGCGGCGATCGGCAACCCGATCGCCAGCGTCCAGGGTGAAGGATGGGCGCGCCAAATGAAGAGCGCGGCCAGCCCGAAGCCCAGCGGCACGCGCGCGCGGCTGGCCCAGGCGCCGAACGAACTGCGCTGGCGCGCAATCGAGCCGTCGCCGGTTGACCGGGCGCGCGCCAACCGCTCCACGCTCATGAAGGCACCGTTCCCAAAGTCGGCAGTTGCAGGATCTCCGTGCAAGCGGCCGCCACTTCGTTCACCGTGATGGCGAGCATCGAGGGCGAGTAGATGCGCGAGCGTTGGTAGCTCGTCCTCTCCGCTTTCCGCAGCACGATGGCGCGGCTCGAGTATGGCCCGTTGCGCATCGGGTCCGTGGGACCGAACAGCGCCACCACCGGCGTGCCGAGAGCGGCGGCGAGGTGCAAGGGCCCGGTGTCGCCGCCGACGACCAGTCGCGCCTGGCTCAGCATGGCCGCCAGATGCAGCGCGTCGCCGGAAAAAATTCGCGCGCGGATGGCCGAAGCGCGCCGAAAGGCGTCGTCCATCGCTTGCTCGCCGGGCCCGCGGTTGAGCACCGAAGCCAGCCCGTACTCCTGCTCGAGCTTTTCCGTCAATAGGGCATACCGCTCCGTCGGCCAGCGCTTCGAGGCCCAGCCTCCGCCCGGCGAGAGGAATACGAATGGGCCGACTCGATTTTCCTCGCGCCAGCGCCGCACGTCCTGTTGAATCGGCTCGGGGATTGGAAACGGGAATTGGCGGACGCGGTGCAAGGGCCCTAGGCCCTCCGCCAAGTCCAGCATTTGATCCACCACGTGCGCCGAACTGGGGGAGACGCGCTGCGTATAAAAAAGCCCCGCGCCGCGCTCCCGCAGCGCCGGGAATGCGAAGCCGAGGCGCCGGGGCGCGCCACTGAAACGCGCCACCAGCGCCGACTTGAACGTGCCTTGCAAATCCAGCGCGGCCGTCGGCCGAAAGGCGCGGATGGTCCGCATCTCCTGTCGAAATTCCGGCCAGGTGCGTGGATCGCCGCGCAAGCGGAAGGTGTCCACCGTGAAGACTTCGTCCCAAGCCGAACGGCTCGCGATCAAGGGCAGCCAGCGCCGCTCGATGGCCCAGCCGATGCGTGCCTCCGGCCACGTGGCGCGCAGCGAGCACGCCACCGGCAGGGCATGGATGATGTCGCCCATGCTGCTGAGTTTGACGATTAGGATTCGACTCGGCTCGGCCATGGAAATGGGAGTGAATTCTTCACGCTTGGGTCGAGTGCGCGCGAATCTGGGCCAGCAGGTCGCGGCTGGAATGGGTCTTGGCGTCGCCGACGATCGCTACTCGCACGCCGAGCTCCTGGGCGATGCTTCGCTCGGGAACGCTTTCCTCAGTGTAATCGGTGCCTTTGGCGTGAATATCGGGACGCAATTGGCGCAATAGTCCGCCCACATCCGGCTCCGCGAAGACGATGACCGCGTCCACCGCGCCCAGTGCCGCCACCAGTTCCGCCCGCGCCTGTTCGGGGAGAACCGGCCGCCCTGGCCCCTTCAAGTTCCGCGTGCTGGCGTCGGAGTTGACCGCCACCACTAATTTGTCGCCCGCCGCGCGCGCCGCCTTGAGGTAGCGCACATGGCCGACGTGCAGCATGTCGAAACAGCCGTTGGCGAGCACGACCGTCGCCTTCTGCGCTCGCCAGCGCGCCATCTTTTCGGCCACTTGCTCGGCGGGTTGAATCTTGTCGCGATAAGACATGAACTCGCCCTCGGCCAACTTCGCTTGGCTGCATCCTACTTCACTAGGATGGGTTCCTTCACGAGGATTTCGACCTCGCCTTGAGCGCCTTGCCGCGCGCCGGCCGGTCTAACCCGTCCTGCCCGCCGCGACAGGCGGCCGCCAATTCCGCCGCGCTCACCGTCGCGGTGCCTCGTTTCATGACCACGATGCCGCCGGCGATATTCGCCAGCCGCGCGGCTGCGGCGCCATCGGCGCCGGCCGCCAGCGCGGCGGTGAAAGCGGCAATCACCGTATCGCCGGCGCCGGTCACGTCCACCGCCTGGTCGGAGCCATATACGGGAACGTGCCGCGTGGCGCGGCCGGGCGCGAAGAGCGCCATGCCGTCGCGGCCGCGCGTGACCAGCAGCCAGCGGCAACCCAGCCGCGCTAGCAAGGCGCGGCCCGCCTTTTCGAGATGGGCTTGGTCATGGCCGATAGGCAGGTGATAGATCTCTTCGAGTTCCGGTTCGTTGGGCGTGGCCGCGGTGAGCCCGCAATTGTAATCGGCAAGCCGATAACGGCTGTCCACCGTGATCACCGCGTCGGCGCCGAGGGCGGCGCGGACGGCTTGCGCGCGCGCGGGCGTGACCGCGCCATAGCCATAGTCGCTGAGCAGCAATGCATGGCCGCGCGCGGCCATGGCTTGGGCGCGGCGCGCCAATTGACCTTCCAGGGCTGCCGGCAGCCCCGGCTCGGGCTCGCGGTCCACGCGAATGACTTGCTGCGGTGTGGTGTGGGTTTGGCTGGCCAGAATGCGGGTCTTGGTGGGGGTGCCGCGGCCGCGCAAGCTGGCCAGCCCGGCGGTGTCGATGCCGGCGCGGCGAAAGGCATCGCGGACGGCTCGCCCCGTTTCGTCGTCGCCCACCACCCCGATTACGGCCACGCGCGCCCCCAGCGCGGCCAAGTTCATGGCCGCGTTGCCGGCGCCGCCCGGCGTCACCGAGCGGGAGCGCTGCTTGAGGATGAGCACCGGCGCCTCGCGCGACACGCGCGCGATTTCGCCGTGCACGAACTCGTCGGCGACGAAGTCGCCCCACACGGCGATGCGCAGGCCGCGCCAGCGCGCCACGATTTCGCTGCCGTTGCTCAGCGTACCGCCTCCCGCGGCGCTAGGATTTGCCGCACCGCGGCCAGTGCGTTTTCCGCCACCATCGGCGCCGGCGAGCCGGGGGCCGACCACTCTGCCCGGTGCTGCTCGTAATCGCGCTGGCCATAGCCGGTCAGCACCAGCACGCCCGTGCCGCCCATTCCTTCGATCATCCGGACTTCCTCGTAAACGTCGGTGATCAAGTACGAGCGCGTCAGATCCAGATCGAATTCCCGCGCCGCCTGCCGCAGCATGCCGGGGCTGGGCTTGCGGCATTCGCAGACCACGCGGTACGCCCCGACGCCCTTGGTGGGATGGTGCGGGCAGTAATAGATCGCGTCCAGGCGCGCGCCGCCGGCGGCCAGCGTCTCGGCCAGCAGCGCATGAATGCGCTCCACGTCGGCCTCGGTGTAAAGCCCACGCCCCACGCCCGCTTGATTGGTGATCAGGATCGCCGGCCGGCCGCTTTCGTTGACCAGGCGCACCGCCTCGGCCGCGAAGGGATAGAGGTGGAAGCGCTCCGGCTCGCCCACGTACCCCAATTCTTCGTTGAGCGTTCCGTCGCGGTCGAAAAAGACGGCCGGTCTCATGCGGAACCTCGATTCTAGCCCAGCAGCCCGTAATTCTCCCGCCGTATATCCGGCCAGCCGAGAACGAGCGGCAACGCGCAGCGCGGCGAAGCGCCGAGAGAGGAACCCGCGAAATTCCGCAGGGCGGGTCCCGGCCGGCTAACCACGCCGGAGCGGGGCGAGCCCGGGGTCCCCGAGGCGCAGCGGCGCGCCTGGGGTGGGAGTAGCCAGCAGGGCGATGCCGCCAACGAAGCCCGGCGACGCCTATCGCCCCGCCCGCTCCGTAACTGCCGCCGTATCGCCGCCCGGCCCACGGCGATTCCATTCCAGCGGGGCGAGAAGCGAGCAGGGCGAGGCCGCAGGCTGCGAGGGGCGGGAGGTATACAACTACGTATCCGATCCGCCCCGAGCAGCCGAGAACGAAGCCCTGCGACGCTTATCGCCCCGCCGACGCGACACGCGGGCGCATATAGCGAGCCGCCATGGCCGCCACGAAACGGCGCGGCAAGACCCGTTCGCCGGCCACCATCAGCCGGTTGGGCCAGCCGCAGATCACCAACGGGCGCCGCCGCGCTAGCCCGCGCAGCGCCAGCGCTGCCACCGCTTCGGCGCTTTGGCTATAGGGCGCGTCTGGGCTGATGCCGGCGGCGGTGAAAAATCCGGTGCGCGTCGTGCCCGGGCAAAGCGCCATGACGTGCACGCCCCGGCCGCGATTCTCTTGCCAGAGCGCCAGCGAGAAATGCAGCACGAAAGCTTTGCTGGCGGAGTAGGCGGCCATGTAGGGCACGGGCTGGAACGCGGCGGTGGAGGCGACGTTGACGATCGCGCCGCCGCCTCGCTCGCGCATGCGCGCCAGGTGGCGGTGCGTCAGCTCGACCAGCGAGCGCAGATTGACGTCGAGCATTTGCAATTCCCGCTCCAGCGGCAGCGCACTGAAGTCGCCGCCGGAACCGAAGCCGGCGTTATTGATCAGCAGATCGACGCGCAGCCCCTCGCGCGCCAGGAATTCCTCGATTTGGTCCACTCCGGTCTCGGTGCGCAGATCGGCGGCGACGACGCGCGCCGCGCCCGGCCCGGCCTCTGCCGCCACCCGCTCCAGCCGCTCCAGGTTGCGACCGGTCAGGATCAGCCGCCGGCCTTCGCGGGCCAAGGCGCGCGCCAGCGCGGCGCCGATTCCCATGCTCGCGCCGGTGATCAACGCATACGTCTCGTCCGCCATGTCGGGATGATAGGGGCATCGTGGCGCGGCTACAAGGTGGTGCGATCGCGCCGCCAGGGTACAGTAGTAATTTCATGGGCGATGTTGGAGCCGATCTCGATCGTCTGGTGGCCCTCATGGCGCGCCTGCGTTCGCCCGCGGGCTGTCCTTGGGATCGCCGCCAGACCTTTGCCAGCCTCAAACCCTACCTGCTGGAGGAGGTCTACGAGGTGTTGCGCGCCGTCGACGAGGCCGACTGGCGGGGTTTATCGGATGAATTGGGCGACCTGCTGTTGCAGATCCTGTTTTACGCGCAAATGGCCAGCGAACGCGAGGCCCCGGAAGAGCGGTTTAGCATCTCCGACGTCTTGCGCGGCTTGGAAGCGAAACTGATCCGCCGCCATCCACACGTATTCGCGGCGCCCACCGATCCCGCCTTGCGCGCCGAACAGGTCGCCGAGCGCTGGGAGGAGATCAAGCGCCACGAGCGCGGCGAGACCGAGACGGACGCTGCTTCGGTGCTCGGCGCGGAGCAGCCTTGGCTGCCCGCCCTGCTCGAGGCTTACCGCCTGAGCGTGCGCGCCGCGCGCGCCGGCTTCGAGTGGCCGGATACCGCCGCGGTGCTCGACAAATTGCAGGAAGAGGCCGGCGAGTTGCGCCGCGAGTTGCAAGCCTCGCCCCCCGACGCCGCTCGTTGCGCCGCCGAGGCCGGCGATCTGCTTTTCACCGCCGTCAATGTGGCCCGGCGCCTCGGCTGCGAGCCGGAGTCGGCGCTCAAGGCCGCCAATCGCAAATTCCGCCGCCGTTTCACCGCCGTCGAAGCGGAGTGGGAGCGCGTAGGCCGCCCATTGCCCGAAGGCACGGCCGAGGAGCTGAACGAGACTTGGGACACCGTCAAAGCGCGGGAAGGGAAGTGATTTCGCCGGCCTCGCTCGAATTGCGCGCGCTGCATCGCGTCGCGGAGTTCGAGGCCTGCGTGCAATTGCAGAAAGAGGTCTGGGGCTTCGACGACTCCGACCTGGTTCCGGTGCGCATGTTCGTGGTGGCGCATAAGGTGGGGGGACAAGTCTTCGGCGCCTACGACGGCGCGCGGCTGGCCGGCTACGCGCTGGCCGTGCCCGGCGACCGCAACGGCCATCTCTACCTGCACTCCCACATGCTGGCCGTGGCGCCGGCCTATCGCAATGCCGGACTCGGCCGCCTGCTCAAGCTGCGCCAGCGCGAGGATGCCCTCGCGCGCGGCATCGAGCTGATGGAGTGGACCTTCGATCCGCTCGAGATCAAGAACGCCTATTTCAACGTCGAGCGGCTGGGCGCCATCGCCCGCCGCTACGTGCCGAATCAGTACGGCATCACCTCCAGCTCCCTGCACGGCAACTTGCCCACCGATCGCCTGGTCGCCGAGTGGTGGCTGCGCTCGCGCCGCGTGCAGGCCGTGCTGGCCGGCGCTCCACCCGCGCCGCCGGCGTCTGACATCGCCGAGGTGGCCGTTCCGGCCGAAATCGACGCATGGAAGCGGACGGACCACGCCCGCGCCGCCGCCGCGCAAGCGGCGCTGCGCGAGGCCCTGCGCCGCGCCTTCGCCGCCGGTTTTGCGGTGTTGCGTTACCGCCGCCTCCCCGGGGGCGGCGGCGCCTACGGCCTGGCCGCCTGGGACGAAAACTGGAACTACGGACCGCCGCGCACCGAATCCTCCCAACCATGAAACTCGACGCCATCACTCTGCGCGAACTGCGCATGCCGCTGGTCTCGCCCTTCGAGACGAGCTTTGGTCGCACCACCGAGCGCCGCATCCTGCTGGTCCAGGTCCATGCCGGCAGCGCCGAGGGCTGGGGCGAGGTCACCTGCGGCGAGACGCCCTTCTACAGCCACGAAACCACCGACACCGCGCGCCACATTCTCGCCGACTTTGTCGCTCCCATGGTGCTCGGCCAGCCCTTCGAGCACGCCTCGGAACTGCGGCGCATGACGCGGCTGATTCGCGGCCACGCCATGGCGCGCGCCGCCGTCGAAAACGCCGTTTGGGAGATGCAAGCCCGCCTGGCCGGCCAGCCGCTCGCCCGCTTCATCGGCGGAACCCGCGCCGAGATCGCCTGCGGCGTCTCGATCGGCATCAAGCCGACGCTGGCCGCGCAGATCGAGGCCGTGGGCAAGGAGCTGGCGGCCGGCTATCGGCGCATCAAGGTCAAGATCAAGCCCGGTTGGGACGTCGAAGTGCTCGCCGCCTTGCGGCGCGAGTTTCCGCAAGCGCGGCTCATGGGCGATGCCAACTCCGCCTACACGCTCGACGACGCCGATCATTTGCGCCGCCTCGACGACCTCGATCTCATGATGCTCGAGCAGCCGCTCTGGCACGACGACATCTACTTCCACGCCCAGCTGCAAAAGCGGCTGCGCACGCCGATCTGCCTGGATGAAAGCATCGAGAGCGCGCGCGACGCCGAACAGGCCATCGCCATCGGCGCTTGCCGCATCATCAACGTCAAGCTGGGCCGCGTCGGCGGCTTCACTTCGGCGCGCGAGGTGTACGACGCCGCCGCGCGGGGCGGCGTGCCGGTATGGTGCGGCGGCATGCTCGAATCCGGCATCGGCCGCGCCCACAACGTCGCCCTGTCGAGCCTGCCCAATTTCACGCTGCCGGGCGATGTCTCCGCCAGCCGGCGCTACTGGCGCGAAGACATCATCGAGCCCGAGGTGGAGGTCTCGCCTCAAGGCGCCATCGCCGTTCCCACCGCGCCCGGCCTGGGATTCGCGCCGCGCCTCGATCTCATCCGCCGCCTCACGGTCTGGGAAAAAACCCTCCGGTGAACGCCGCCGCCTCCGGCTCGCGCCCGCCCGCCCATCGCCTCGGCCTGCTCCTCTCGCTTTCTGCGCTGCTGGTGCTGGCGTGGGGCTTCAATTACGTTTTCGGCAAGCTGGCGATCGTGGGATTCCGGCCGGCTTCGGGCCAACCCGCCATCGCCGCGATCGGCGCCCGCCTGATCCTGGCGGCGGTGGTGGTGTTGCTGCTGGCCGCCGCTGGCGCCGGCCGCGGTTGGGTCAAGCCCGTCCGGCGCCGCGACTTGCCGCGCTTGCTGCTGCTCGGCTTCACCGGCATCACGCTCAATCAATATTTTTTTGTCCTCGGCCTCGATTACACCTCCGTCGGACACGCCGCCTTGATCTTCGCCCTCACTCCGGTTTGCGTGCTGCTGCTCGCCGCCGCCCTCCGCCAGGAGCGAATCACCGGGCTGAAAGTTTTGGGCCTGCTGCTGTGCCTAGCCGGCGTGGCGGTCCTGATGCGCCCGGCGGTGGGCGCCGGCGGCAGCCGCAAGGGCGACTTCATCGAGTTTTTGGCGGCCCTTAGCTTCGCGATCTATACCGTGTGGGGCAAGGAGATCGTCGGCCGCATCGACACCCTGACCTTCACCGTTTACACCTATGTCGCCGGCGGCCTCTGCGTGCTGCCGCTGGTATGGCCGGCCATGACCCGCACCGCCTGGCTGCGAGTGCCGGCGCTCGGCTGGTGGAGCGTGGCCTACATGGTGGCCTTCGGCTCGCTGGTGGCCTACTGGGTGTACTACGACCTCATGAAGTCCCTCACCGCCGCTCAGGTCTCGGCCTTGTCGTATTTGGAGCCGGTGGTCGCCGCTGGAGCCGGACTCTGGATCTTGCACGAGCCGCTCACCTCGGGCTTGGCCTTGGGCGGTGGCGCCATCCTGGTGGGCGTGTATCTGACCGAGCGCCGCATCGGCGAATCGCGAGCGAGCTGATGGCGGCGATTCCGAGCATCCTGCGCGGCAACTTGAATTATCGCCGCCTGTGGCTCGCGCAGGTTGTGAGCGAGATGGGCGACTGGTTTAACCAAGTCGCCGTTTTCACCGTGGCGCTGCACTACACCGGCTCGGCGGTGGCGATCAGTTACGTGCTCATGAGCCAGACCATCCCGGCGGTGGTCATCGGCCCGCTGGCGGGAGTGGTGCTAGATCGCGTGAACCGCCGCCACGCACTGATCGTTAGCGACGTGGTGCGAGCGGTCGTTGCGCTGGGGCCGATTCTCGTGACCTCGCAGGCGCGTGTGTGGTGGCTCTATCCGCTGACGGTGCTATTGGCCTCGGCCTCGCCGTTTTTCAACGCCGGCCGCCTGGCTCTGATCCCCACCATCGCCGCCCCGGAAGAAATCCTGGCCGCCAACTCCGTCACCCAGGCCACCCACTCCACCACCTTGGGCGTGGGCTCGGCGCTCGCCGGCCTTTTGA
This sequence comes from Terriglobales bacterium, assembly GCA_050746125.1. Taxonomy (GTDB): domain Bacteria; phylum Acidobacteriota; class Terriglobia; order Terriglobales; family SCQP01; genus JAJPKR01. Next base: position 20,827 of record JBOGKX010000003.1, read on the forward strand.
TCGCGCCGCTCGGCTTCCGCAACGCGTTCATCCTCAATGCGCTCTCGTTCGCCGCTTCCGCGTACTTTATTTCCCGCATCCGGCTGGCGCGCGCGACGTCCGCTGGCGCCGCCGCGGCGGCGCTGGCGCCCACCGTGCGCGAGGTGCGGTCGTATAACGAGGCGCCGGCGGCGCCGGTCGTAGCGCTGCCCACCGCAGCCGCCGCGCCGCGCCCCCACCGCCGCGCCTGGCGCGAATATAGCGAGGGGCTCCGCTACATCCGCCGCGAGCCTCTGGTCCTAGGCCTGCTGCTGATCGGCGTCGGCTGGGCCACCGGCGGCGGCGCGATGCAGGTGCTCTTCAGCATCTTCGGCGACTTGGTCTTTCATCGCGGCGCTTTTGGCATCGGCATGTTGTACGGCGCCGCCGGGCTCGGTCTGGCCTTGAGCGCCGCCGCCGCCAGTTGGTTCGGGCCCAAGCTGAGCTTCACTCGCTATAAACGGCTGATCGCGGTTTGCTATCTGCTCTACGGCACGTTCTACGTGTTGTTCAGCCAGGAGCGGGGCTTCTGGACGGCGGTGCTGCTGATCGGCCTGTCGCGCTATTTCATCGGCACGTCGAGCGTATTGAACCTGACCCGCCTAATGCGCATCGTCCCTGATGCCATGCGCGGCCGTGTCTTCGCCACTAACGAAACCATGACGCTCTCGACCATGCTGATCTCGATGCTGATCGCCGGCGTCGCCACCACTCGCTTCGGTGCCCGTGACGTGGCCCTCGCCGCCGGCCTGCTGAGCGGCAGCACCGCCATCTGGTGGAGCTTGGCTAACTGGTTGGGCAAGCTGCGCGAGCCGCGCCGCTACGCCCTGTGATCCGGCGCGCTCGGCCGCGCTTGGCGTCCTACTGGCCGGGCAGTTGTCGCCAGCCGCGCCACGTTCGGCCGCCGGTGTTGCCGAACTCCGGCTCTTCGGGATAGACGGTGTCGGGACGCGGCGCCGGTTTGGTCTTCGCCAATACGTCGCCCACCAGTTGGTTGAGGCTGCGATTGAAGCGAAACTGCGTTTCCTCGCCGATGTGAAAGGGAAGCGCCACGGGCCTTCCCGCCTTGTCCAGGGCGGTCAGCACTTTATGGATGGCCAGGCCCTTGAGGTCGAGCCAGGTGGTGGGCAGCCCGTATTTCGCCGAGAATACCTCCGCCGTCAACGTTTCGTCGGGGTGCTCGAAGAACCAGCGCGCGATCTTCTTGAGCGCCGGATGCGTGGTCAAAAAGTTGTCCAGCGCGATCCAATCCATCCGTTCATAGTCCACGCCCTCATTCTAGACCCGCGCGGCACGGCCCTGCTGTCCCGACGGCGTGGCGCTCGTGCCCAACCGCGCCGATGCTGCGCGAGGTAACCCGCGCGTCAACACCGCAAGCCCGGCGACCGGCAAGCGCAGCGCCGCGGAGCGCCAAGCAAAGCGGTGATGCGACGCTTATCGCCCCGCCCCGTGACTGCCGCCAAGTCGCCACCCGGCCCACAGCGATTCCACGCGAGCGGGTAAGCGCAGCGTAGCGTAGCGCCAAAAGATGCTGCGAGCAGCGCAGTGCCCCGGGAGCGAGGCCGACTGAGCGTACCCAAATGTACGTGAGCAAGCCCGGCCGGCCGAAACCCGGGGTCCCCTCTATAATCCCGGCCGCCGTGTCAAGCGTTTTTGGGCGTGCGCCGGCAGCGGCGCGGC
>JBOGKX010000004.1:0-20056 GCA_050746125.1 Terriglobales bacterium
CGGTGGCAGCGCTCGAAACGGCACGCGGCGGCCAAGCCACGATCACCGCCCCGGCGCTCGCCTTCACCTTCGCTCCGTCCGGCCGCCGCGGCGCACCGTCGCGGCTAGCGCGCGTCGCCACGCTCGGCCGCGGCATGGCCGTTTGGCAAGCGCCCGGCGCGGCCCAGGATCTCATTACCGCCGACCGGCTGGCACTGCGCCTGAACGCCGACCAGCATCCGCAAGCGGCCGCCGCCGAGGGCCGGGTGCTGCTCGCCGCCGGGGCGCGACCCGGCTCGCCTTCCCGCCAGGTGCAGGCGAGCCACCTCGTGGCCAGCTTTGCCGCCGACGGCGGCCTGCGACAGGCGCGCGCCGCCGGCTCGGTCGTTCTTCGGCAGGGGGACGAGCGGGCGCTCGCCGATCGCGCCGATTTCGATCCGGCGCGCAACTCCGTCCTCTTGCAAGCGCGGCCCGACAGCGCCTTCACGCACGGCAAGGTGAGCGCCGCGAGCCCGGAACTGACCTTGTCCGCGCCCAGCGTCCGTGAACAAGGTGGCCGCGTCGTCGCCGAGGGCGGCGTCACGGCCTCGCTCTTGCCGCGCGCCGCGCAGGGCCATTCGGGAGCAGGGTCGGCGGCGCCCTTTGGCGGCGCCGGCGGGCAGCCGATCGACATCGCCGCGCAGCGGGCCGCGCTTGCGCCCAAGGGCGCCGCCGGCGACTTTAGCGGCGCCGTGCGCCTGTGGCAAGGCGCCAACGTGATGTGGGCCGACCGTGTCACGTTTGCGCGCGATGCACCGCGCTTCTCCGCCGTCGGCGACGTACGCAGCACCTTTCTCGCGCCGCGCGGCCTGCCGGAGGAGCGCGGCGGCAGCCTCGCCGCGCTGGCAGGCTCCGGCCACGCCGGCCGAACCCGGCCCGCCGCGCCCGCCCGCCCCATGCCGGTGATGGCCGTCGCCGACCGTCTCGATTACGTCGGCGCCACGCGCCAGGCGGTTTATTCCGGTCACGTGAAAGTTACTGCTGGAGATTCAATCTTAACGGCGCAAAAGCTTAGAATCGAGTTTCTCCCGGCGGGCGCGCCGGCGGCGCCCGCGCGAGTGCGCCGCGTCGTGGCCGAGGGCGGCGCGCAACTGCTCGAGCCGGGCCGCCGCGCCGCCGCCGAACAGATCGTCTATGACTTCGCCGCCGGCCTGGTCACGCTCAGCGGCGGCAGCCCGAGCATTTTTGATGCCGAACTAGGCTACTTGGCTGGAAGTACGTTGACTTTCTCGCCCTCGAATGCTAGCATTCGCGTCGAGAGTGGGGGCGGATCGCGCACCTACGGGGAATATCGAATCAAGAAGTAAATTTAGCGTAATCTGATGTTTAGAGCGTAGTTCGCATGTCTCGCCTGGCCACCGAAGGACTGCTTAAGCAATACCAGGGCCGAACCGTCGTCGCGGACGTGAGTTTGCACGTGAACCGGGGCGAAGTAGTGGGCTTGCTGGGACCCAACGGCGCCGGCAAGACCTCCACCTTCCACATGATCGTGGGCCTGATCGCGCCCGACCTGGGCCGCATCTGGCTCGACGATCGCGATCTCACCGCCATGCCGATGTACCAGCGGGCGCGGCTGGGCGTCAGCTATCTGCCGCAAGAAGCCTCGATCTTTCGTAAGTTAACCGTGGAACAGAATCTGATCGCTATCTTGGAGACGCTGCCGCTCACTCCCGCGCGGCGCCAGGCGCGGATGGAGGAATTGCTCGAGCAGCTGGGGCTGAACAAGGTGCGGCGCAACCCCGGCTATGCGCTCTCCGGCGGCGAGCGGCGCCGCGTCGAAATCGCGCGCGGCCTGGTGATCAATCCCAGCTTCATTTTGCTCGACGAGCCCTTTTCCGGCATCGATCCCATCGCCGTGCTCGAATTGCAGCGCATCGTCTTCGACCTCAAGCAAACCGGCATCGGCGTGCTGATCACGGATCACAACGTGCGCGAGACGCTGAGCGTCACCGACCGCGCCTACATCATCAACGACGGCAAGATCTTCCGCGCCGGCAAGCCGGCGGAGCTGGGTAACGATCCGGAAGTGCGCCGGGTCTATCTGGGGGAATCGTTTACTCTAGTGTGAAGTTCGCGCGGCCCACGGCCGCCAGCCGAGCGCCTCCTCGTTTCCGCCATGTATCAAGGCCCCAAGCTCATCCCGAAGCCGATGCTGAAGCAGTCCCTGACTCCGGGACTGGTGCAGATGGTCAGCATCCTGGCCATGAACAAGATGGAGCTGGAGGAGGCGATTACCGAGGAATTGCTGCAAAATCCGCTGCTCGATGAAGCGCAGGAGGAAGCCCCGCCCACCCTGGAGGAATTGAACGCCGCCGAGCGGGAACTGCGGCGCACGCCGGCGGACGGCGAGATCTTGGCGGCCACGGCGCCGGACGGCGAAGCGAGCCTCGATGGCGCGGGCGGCGGCGAGGAGGCGGTGGCGCCCTTCGCGGGCGGCGACTACGGCGAGCGCGGACTGGCGGCTTCGGGATCCGAGCCGGCGGCGGAGGCGGGCCCCGAGCCGGCCGCCTCGGAATCGGTCGATCCCTTCGAGGAAATCGACTTCGGCAGCTTCTTCGACGAGTACCTCGATCCCGGCTTTCAGGCCAACGAGCGCGAGGAGATCGAGAAGCCCAGCTTTGAAACGTTCCTCAGCTCGCCCACCGGCCTCAGCGACCATCTCCGCTGGCAGCTCAGCAGCGTGCCGGTGGCGGACGAGGTGCATGAGGCGGCGGAGGCGATCATCGGCAACCTGGACGAGGACGGCTACCTGACCGCGGAAGACGACCGCGGCCGCCGCCCGCTGGCCCTCGAGGAGATCGCCGCCAGCGAGCGCCTGTCGCTGCCCAGCGTGCGCGAGGCGCTGGCGCTGGTGCAGTCCTTCGACCCGGCCGGCGTCGGCGCGCGCGACCTGCGGGAATGCCTGTTGCTGCAATTGCGGCAATGGCCGGTGGTCAACCCGCTCACCATGGCCTTGGTCAGCGAGCATTTGCCGGCGCTCGAGAGCCGCCAATATCGCGAGATCGCCCGCGCGCTGGCCGTGCCGGTCGAGGAGGTGACGGCGGCGCTGGCGCTGATTCGTAAGCTCGATCCCCATCCCGGCCGCCGCTACAACAAGACGCAGGCGCGGCTGATCGAGCCCGACGTCTTTTTCGTCAAGGGCCGCGGCCAGCGCTGCTCGATCTGCGAGCGCGAGGACTGCCCCAACCAGTACCGCGTGGTCACCAACGACGACGGCCTGCCGCAGCTCAGCCTCAACTACCACTACCGCGCCATGAAGTGGGACAAGAGCCAGCGCGACGTGGCCCGCTACATCCGCGACCGCTATGCCAGCGCCATCCAGTTCCTCAAGAACCTCGAGCAACGCAAGCAGACCATCGCCCGCGTCTGCCATGCCATCATCGCCCGGCAGAGCGACTTCCTCGATCACGGCATCGACATGCTGCGGCCGATGATGATCAAGGAAGTGGCGGAGGAGATCGGCGTTCACCCCTCCACCGTCAGCCGGGCGGTGGCCAACAAGTACGCGCACACGCCGCAGGGAGTCTTGGAACTGCGCTTTTTCTTTACCGAATCGGTGCAGGGCTCGCGCGGCGGCGAGACCTCGCTGCTCATCCTCAAGCGGCGGGTGAAGAAACTCATCGACGAAGAAGATCCCAACCGCCCGCTCACCGACGAGCGGATCACCCAGATCCTGCGCGACCAGGGCATCGACGTGACCCGCCGCACCGTGGCCAAGTACCGCGAAGACATGCACATTCCATCCACCCACCGCCGCCGGCGCAAGGCCTAGGCGGCGGCGCGAGCCCCCATGTCCATTTCCCAGCCGGTGGAAAGTCCGACGACTCCCGCGCACTCCGAGCGCCATCTGGTCATCATCACGGGCCTCAGCGGCTCGGGCAAAGGCTCGGTGATCAAGGCGTTCGAGGACTCCGGCTATTACTGCGTGGACAACCTGCCGGTGGACCTGCTGCCCAAGTTCGTGGAGTTGGTGGGGCTGAGCGGCGACATCGGGCGGGCGGCGCTGGTCATCGACATTCGCGAGGGGCAGCGGCTGGAGACGCTGCCGGATTTGGTGCGGCAGCTGCGCGACTCGGAGCTGCGCACCACGCTGCTGTTCCTCGAGGCCTCCGACCCCGCGCTGATGCGCCGCTTCAGCGAGACGCGGCGGCCGCACCCGCTGGCGCAGTCGGGGCAGGTGGCGCGCGGCATCCGCGCCGAGCGCAAGGCGCTAGGCAAGATTCGCGCCGCCGCCGATCTGGTGGTGGACACCTCGAAGTTCAACGTCCACGAGCTGCGTACCTTCATAACCGACCGCGTGATTCGCGGCAACTCGGGCCACGCCCTGCGCGTGGCGGTCAACAGCTTCGGCTTCCGCAACGGCCTGCCGGCCGACGCGGATCTGGTCTTCGACGTGCGCTTCCTGCCCAATCCCAACTACATTCCCGCTTTTCGCGAGCGCACCGGCCGCGACCCGCGGGTGGCGAAGTACATTCGCTCGTTCCCGCAGACGCGCGAGTTCATCGAGCGCATCACCGCCCTGCTCGCCTACCTGATCCCGCATTACATCGAGGAGGGCAAGAGCTATCTCACCATCGCCTTCGGCTGCACCGGCGGTCAGCATCGCTCGGTGATGATCGCCGAGGCCATTCAGCGCGCCCTGGCGAAGGCTGGCTATAGCGCCAAGGTGACGCACCGCGACATGGACCGCTGAGCCATGACGTTGCTTTCCCGCCGCCAACCTCGTAGGCTCGGAACAATGGCACTGGGCGGACACGTCGCTCTCGCCGCGTGCCAACCTCCATCCCCTCCGGTCTGGGCCGATGCGTGAATTGCTGCGCCTGCTGAAGTTCGTCCGCCGCTACACCGGCCCCTTCGCCGCCGCCGTGCTGCTGATGGCGCTGGTCGCGGCGCTGGCGGGCCTGGTGGCGCTGCTCATCGCGCCGGTGGTGGACCGCGTCTTGGCCCCGGCGAGCGGCGGCGGGAGCGTGCTGCTGTTCAAGGGCGCGCCCTGGTTCCGGCACAAGATTTATCTCGACAGCCTGGTTCCGCATTGGTTTTCGCACAACCCCGCCTCGCTAGTGCTGGGCGTTTTGGTGGGCGCCTATTGCCTGAAAGCGGCCGCCGAGTACCTGGGCACCTACTTGATCAACTACGTCGGCTTCGGCGTGGTCACGGACCTGCGCAACGCCCTCTATGAGAAGCTGATCCACCAATCAGCGGCCTTTTTCCAGCGCCACACCACGCCCAAGCTGATCTCCACCGCCATCAACGACATCGACAAGATTCAGGTCGCCGCCTCGCACAGCCTGTCCGACGCCCTCCAGCAAGGCTTCACGCTGTTGGTGATGGCGGTGGTGCTGCTGTCGCTCAACTGGCGCCTCACCGCCATGGCGATGGTGCTGCTGCCGCTGGTGGTGATCCCCACGGCGCGGCTGGGCAAGCGCGTGCGCCGCACCACGCGGCGCAGCCAAGACAAGCTGGCCGACGTGCAGCACATCCTGCACGAGACCATCACCGGCAATCGCATCGTCAAGGCCTTCAACATGGAGTGGCGCGAGGTGCAGCGTTTTCGCGAGGCGGCGCTGCGGCTGTTCCGGGAGAATTTGCGCTACATCTTGCAGCAGGGTGTCAGCTCGCCGCTGATGGAGATCCTGGGGGCCGTAACCCTGGCCGTGGCGGTGCTTTACGGCCGCGGCGCCATCAGCCATCACATGATGACCGAGGGCACGTTTTTCGCCTTCATCTACGCCCTGGTGCAGCTCTATCAGCCGCTGCGGCGCATGAGCGGCGTCTATAACAGCTTCGAGCAGGCGGCGGGGGCGGCGCAGACGGTCTTCGAGTACATGGACGAGCGCGAGGAGGCAGGCGACCGGCCCGGCGCCCGGCGGCTGCGCCACTTCCGCGGCAGCGTGCGCTTCGAGGCGGTCGAGTTCGCCTACGAACCCCGCCAGCCGCTGCTGCGCGGCGTCGATCTCCAGGTCGAGCGCGGAGAGGTGGTGGCCATCGTCGGCTCGAGCGGCGCCGGCAAGACCACGCTCGTCAACCTAATCCCGCGCTTCTTCGACGTCACCGGCGGCCGCGTCCTGATCGACGGCCACGACGTGCGCGACGTGACCTTGCGCTCGCTGCGCGACTTGATCGCCTACGTCACGCAAGACACGATCCTATTCAACGCCACGGCGGCGCAGAACATCGCTTACGGCGCGCACAGCGTCGCGGAGGCGCGCATCCGCGACGCCGCCGAGGCGGCCCTCGCCGACGACTTCATCCGCGCCATGCCGGAGGGCTACGAGACGATACTCGGCGAGCGCGGCTTGCGCCTCTCCGGCGGGCAGCGGCAGCGCATCGCCATCGCCCGCGCCCTGCTCAAGAACGCGCCCATCTTGATTCTCGACGAGGCTACCTCCGCCCTCGATACCGAGAGCGAACTGCTGGTGCAGCGCGCCTTGAACAACCTGATGCGCAACCGCACCGTCTTCGTCATAGCGCATCGTCTCTCGACCGTGCGCCGCGCCGACCGCATCGTGGTGCTCGAAAACGGCGCCATCGTCGAGACCGGCACCCACGACGAACTGGTGGCCGCGGGCGGGGCCTACCGCCGCCTGCACGATTTGCAATTCGCCGAAGTCGAGGAGGCCCCCGGAGGCGCCCCGTTGTCGGCTTCGTCGTCCCTGGCGCTGGGCGCCACCGGCGCCTCCGACTGACCGTGGCCGCCCGGCCGCGAATCCTCCGCCGTCTGCTATAACTGGCCCATGCCCTCGCCTGCCTTGCGCTCCATGACCGGCTATGGCGCCGCGCGCGGCGAAGCCGGTGGCTTGGCCCTGCGCCTGCGCCTGCGCAGCCTCAACCACCGCTTTTTGGACTTGCAACTGCGCCTGCCGCCGGAGCTGGAACAGTTTCAGCCCCTGATCGAAAAGGAAATCAAGGCGGTCATTCGCCGCGGCCACGTGGAATTGAATGCCGGTTTCGAGCGTCCTCCGGCGGCGCGCGTGGTGATCAATCGCGAGGCCGCGGCCGCCTATCTCGAAGCCTTTCGCCAACTGCGCAAGGAGTTTCGCGAGCTGCGGCAATCCGATCTCGAGGCGGGCGAGGTGCTGCGCCTGCCGGGCGTGCTGTCGTTCGCGGCGCCGGAGCCGGAAGGCAACGGCGCGCTGCCCGACTTGCTCCGCGCCGTGCTGCGCGACTGCCTAGCCGACCACGCCCGCATGCGCGAGCGCGAAGCGGCGGCGCTGGCCGCCGATCTGCGCGCCCGCTTGGCCGCCATGGCCGATGCCGTGCACGCCGTCGCCGCCTTGCGGGAAAGCTTCGATCGCGCCTTCCTGGACCGCTTTCGCGCCCGCCTGGCGCAGTGGACCGCCGAGCCGCTGCCGCCGGAGCGGTTGGCCGCCGAGACGGCGCTGCTGGTCGAGCGCAGCGACATCAGCGAGGAATTGCAGCGCCTGGAGGCCCATCTCGCCGAGTTCGGCCGCATCCTCGACCAGGGCGGGGAAGTGGGCAAGAAGCTCGATTTCTTGCTGCAGGAGTTGAATCGCGAGGTGAATACCTTGCTCTCGAAAACCGCCGGCCTGGCCGGCCAGGGCCTCGCCATCACCGCCCAGGGCTTGACTCTCAAAGCGGAAACCGAAAAGCTGCGCGAGCAGATCCAAAACCTGGAGTAACCGTGGCGCGCCTTGCGCCGGCACGGCGGGCCAACCGCTACAATGTGGTTTGGCCTCCCCGATCGCGCCTTCGCCCCAGACCGACGCGCCGAATACCTGCTTATTTATCATCTCGGCTCCCTCCGGCTCGGGCAAGACCACGCTGGTACGCGAGCTGTTTCGGCTGGTGCCGGACCTCGAGTTCTCGATCTCGTATACGACCCGGCCACCGCGCGGCAGCGAGCAAAACGGCCGCGACTATTTTTTCGTGGATCGGCCCGAGTTCGAACGCATGATCGCCGTCGGCGCCTTCCTGGAACATGCCGAGGTCTTCGGCAACTTCTACGGCACCGCCTGGTCGTTCCTGGAGGATGCCCGCCGCCGCGGCCGCGATCTGGTGCTCGACATCGACGTGCAAGGGGCGGCGCAAGTCCGCGCCCGCCTGCCGCAGGCAGCCAGCATTTTCATCGCCCCGCCCGACCGCGCCACCCTGGCCTGGCGCCTGGAAAGCCGCGGCCTGGACCGCCCGGAAACCGTGGCGCAGCGGCTGGGCGACGCCTCGCGCGAGATCGCCGCTTATAATAGATACGGCTACGTCATTATCAATGACCGCCTGGCCGAATCGATCGAGCAACTGCAAGCGGTGGTGTTGAGCGAGCGCTCGCGCGCCCGCGGCGAGCCGCTCGATCCGCGCTGGGCCGGCCTCGCCGAGGCCTGCCGCCAGCACAACGTGGCCGCCCGGCTGGAGCCGGTGTTGCGCTCTTTCGGCCTGGAGGCGGGGCCGGCAAACCGTTAGGAGAAACCATCGGATGACCGCTTATCACAGCATCGAGGACTTGCCCAGTCGTTATCAATTCGTGCACGTGGCCGCGCGCCGCGCTCGCAAGATTCAAAATGGCGCTCGCCCGCAGCTGACTTCCAATTCGAAGAAGCCCACCCGCATCGCCGAGCAAGAGGTCATGGCCGGATTGGTGGCCTTCACCGCGCCGCCGGTGCCGGGCACGGAGAGCGAGGAAACGCCGGCGGAATAGCGGCGGGCCGGCCATGAAAATCGTCCTCGGCGTCAGCGGTGGCATTGCCGCCTACAAAGCGGCCGAGCTGGCGCGCCTCTTTCAACAAGCCGGTTTCCCGGTGCAGGCCGTGCTCACCCGCGCCGCGCAGGAATTCATCCGCCCGCTGACCTTCGCGGCGCTCACCGGTCAGAAAGTCATCACCGACCTGTTCGATCCCGCCCTCGCCGCCGCTGCCGGCGAACCCGCGCCGCAAGCCGTCTCGGCTATCGAACATATCGAAGCGGCGCAGACCGCCGCCGCGTTGGTGGTCGCGCCGGCCACCGCGCACGTGTTGGCCAAGTTCGCGCACGGGCTGGCCGACGATTTTCTGACCACGCTTTACCTGGCCACCCCCGCGCCGGTGATTCTCGCTCCGGCCATGAATCTGGAAATGTGGCGCCATCCCGCCACCCAGGCTAATTTGGAGACGCTACGGCGCCGGCCGCGGCATGTCTTGGTCGAGCCGGGCGCCGGTTATTTGGCCTGCGGCATGATCGGCGAGGGGCGCTTGGCGGACCTCGACGCCATTGTCGCCGCCACCCGCGCCGCGTTGGCCGCCTCGGCAAAGGATGGGGATTTGGCCGGTCGCACGGTCTTGATCACCGCCGGGCCGACGCGGGAAGCCGTGGATCCGGTGCGATATTTTTCCAATCGCTCGAGCGGCAAAATGGGATTTGCGTTGGCCGCCGCCGCCGCCGGCCGTGGCGCGCGCGTGGTGCTGATTGCCGGCCCCGCCACTGCGCCGCCGCCGGAAGCGCCCGGCATCGAGCTGATTCGCGTGACCACGGCCGCGGAGATGGCGGAGGCGGCCTTGGGGCGGTTCGAATCCGCCGATCTCGCCATCTTGGCGGCGGCGGTGGCCGATTATCGTCCGGTCGCGCCGGCGGCGCGAAAGATCAAGAAAACCGCCGACCGGCTGCGCCTCGAGCTCGAGCCCACGCCCGACATTCTCGCCGCTTTCGGCCGGCTCAAGAAGCGGGGGCAGGTGCTGGTTGGCTTCGCCGCGGAAACCGGGCCGCCGGTTGCGGCCGCCCGCGAGAAGCTGGGCGCCAAGGGCGCGGATTTGATTGTCGCCAACGACGTCAGCCGCGCCGGGGTCGGCTTCGACGCCGACGAGAATCAGGTCGTCTTGGTCGGCGCGAACGGCCGAGAGCAAGCCCTGGAGCGCGCGCCCAAGCCGCAAATCGCCGAGCAAATCCTCGATGCGGCCGCCGCCCTGCTGACCCGCCCTGCCGCGGTGCGGCTGGTGCGCGCATGAGCCGCTCGCCGCGGCAACTGCTGGCCGACTACCTCGAATTCCAACGCGACCTCGGCCTGGAGACGGTGCGCGCGCCCGCGGTGCTGGCCGGCCTGGTCCCGGTCGCCGCGCCGGCGCCCGCCGCGACGGCCTTCGCGACGCCGGCGGAGGATCCTGCCGCGGCGCTGGCCGCGGTACGCGCCGATCTGGGCGATTGCACGCGCTGCCCGCTGCACGCGCAAGGGCGCAAGCAAATCGTCTTCGGGGACGGCAATCCGCGCGCCGACTTGGTTTTCGTCGGCGAGGCGCCCGGCGCCGACGAGGACCAGCAGGGCGTGCCCTTCGTGGGCCGCGCCGGCCAGTTGCTGACCGACATGATTCAGAAAGGCATGGGGCTCGACCGCGGCCAGGTCTATATCTGCAATGTCATCAAATGCCGGCCGCCGCAAAACCGTACTCCCGAGCCGGCCGAATGCGCTCAATGCTCGCCCTTCCTGTTGCGCCAACTAGCCGCGATCCACCCGCGCTTGATCGTCGCCCTGGGCGCGGTCGCCGCCCAGAATCTGCTCCATTATCGCGGCTCGCTCTCCTCGGTGCGCGGCCGCTTGCACGATCTTGCCCTGCCCGGCCTCGCCTGCAAGCTGGTGGTCACCTACCATCCCGCTTTTCTGCTGCGGGATCCGACGCAAAAAAAGGAAGCCTGGAAGGATTTGCAGATGGCGATGGCCTATCTCGGTCTGCCGCGGCGCTAGGCGCGCGGAGCGCGCACGATCGCCAAGGTTTCGCGCGCCAGCGCCCGCTGCAGTTGAGTGCGTGCATGCACGGCCCAGGCGCTCGTGGAATCGAGTTGCAAGTAGCGCCGCCAGTGGCGAATGGCTCGCCGCCGCTCGCCCGCCTTTCCCCAGGCCAGCGCCAGGTTGTAATGGGCGTCGGCGTAATCGGGAGCCAGCGCCACCGCGCGCCGGTACGCCTCGATTCCTTCCAAGAGCCGGCCTGTCTCGTCCAAGACGTTGCCTAGATCGAAGTACGCAAGAGCATAGTTGCAATCGAGCGCGATGGCCCGCCGATAATATTCCTCGGAGGCGGCGAAGTCCCCCTGGTGGTATCGCAGCGTGCCGAGGTTGATGCAGGCGCTGGCGTGGCGCGGTTCGAGTTCCAGGCAGCGCAAGTAGGCGCCGGCCGCCAGGTCGCGGTTTTCCGGCTGTTCCTCGAGCGCGGCCCCGTAGGCGAACCATTCGTCGGCTTCCGCCGTGCCGCCCCGCGGCCGGAGGACGGAGGCGATGGAAATGTCTTCCCGCCCGGCGAAGGGCAAAGCCAACTGGCCCGACACCGCTTCCATGCGCAAGCCATTGAGCCGGACTTCCAGGCCGCGGCGCGAGGCAAAGAGCCCCGCCTGCCGCAGCGGATCGACGCTGGGATCGCGCTCGCGCAGCGCCGCCATTCCCTCGCGCAGAGCGCGTGCCGAGAGCCGGTTCGAGAGCTGCCGCAGCTTTTGCAGTGAGAGCAGATCCTGAAAGCCGTATGTGCGCTTGGCAGACACCAAGCCGCAGCGCTCCCATTCCGTCAACCGGCGTGAAGAAACGCTGAGCAGGCGCAGCAGACGCGGGCGGGAATATTCGAGTTTGGATAGAGCAGGCCGCCGCTCTCCGGCCATGGGGGCTCCTCCTCGTTGCAAGCCCAAGCTATTTGATACGCGAATCAGCCCCCCAATTCAAGGGGGAATACGGGCTGAAGAGCTCAATCTGTTGGGGGGGAAGCCGAGGCCAGCCGTCGCAGGCGGGCAGGAAAATGCCGCAAGAACGGCGCCTGATAGGACAATTCCAGACCCCGGATCGTGTTTCGGCGGCGCCAAACCGCGAGGATGACTTCGACCACGTGGTCAATGTGGGACTGGGTAAAGACGCGGCGCGGTATGGCAAGGCGCACCAAATCGGTTGCCGCCGGATGCTCGGCCCCATTGGCGTCGCGCTTACCGAACATCAGGGTGCCGATCTCGACGGAGCGGATGCCGCCCTCGAGGTAAAGCTCCGCCGCCAACGCGACGCCGGGAAACTGAAGCGGCGGAACGTGGGGCAGAAAGGCGCGAGCATCGATGTAGATCGCGTGCCCGCCGGGCGGCTGAACGATCGGCACGCCGGCGGCGGCGATGTGATTGCCCAGATAAGCGGTCGAGGCGATGCGGTATCCGTGCACTCCTCACCCCGCCAGCAGATTTGGAACGAAAACATCGCCAAATTGTGGATGCGGGCGTGGTGGCGCGCGCCTCGGGACGACCTGCGACCGGCATTCAATGGCCCTACCGTGTGGGACGGGCTCTGGCGCGCGCTGCCGGCGCGCATGCCACGGCGCGGACGGGCCGATGCGAGAGCGCATTTGGCGCGAGCCGGATTGAAACGACAGGCGTTACCTCGCATGCATCGGGCAGGAAGCGCCCTCCCTCGAACCGGTAGCGCGTGAGCTCGACGCGCCCTTCCGTAGTCCGGCGCGCGAGCACCAGCGTGTACCCGCCGCTAAGGGGTTCGATGCCGGCCGCGCCCCAGGCTGAGGCCGGTCCCAGCAATAGGCTGGGGGGGCCGAATTCTCCGAGCGTGTAGATTAGGACCCGACAATTGCCGCCCGCTCGGCAATCGAACACTCGCGCCCATACCGACTGCTCATTGATGTAGCCCAGCGCGACACCTAGCCGGTCCGCTGCAAATTCGTCGGCGCGCAGCATCGCCGCGCACGCAGGCCCCTCGCCGCGCAGCACCGTGATGTCTTCGTCGTATGTGCAGCGCGCCGCCGGTTGCTCGATGAATCGGCCACCAGCGTATCGGAAGAGAGAGACGTCGTCCGCGCCACCGCCGAACTTCCAGTAGAACGCTATCTGCGGCACGGACCCTTTCGCAGGCAAAGTGCCAAATCCCCAGCCACCTGCCGCGATAATCCGGCGCATGCAGCCGTCGTGCCCGGGCTCGAAAACCCAAATCGGACAATTTCCGGTTGCCGCCCCGCACTCCGGAGAACCTCTGAAAACGACGGCGAAAGCTTCACCCAGCGCTCCTAAATCAACCCTGCTTGCCTGAATCTTGCTTAACGGCCCCAAACTTGGCTCGTCGCTAACCGCACGCCGGATCGCGGCATACTCAGCGGGCGCCACGGGTGGTGCGAACCGCGTGAGCCAGGCCACGGGGAAAAGGATGGGGGGAACCCGGGCGGCGACCGGCGTTGCCGCCGCGAGCAGAATGAACAGAATTGCCGCTGGCTGTCGCGCCATCAGGCCGGATTATAGCCGCGGCCGAGCGCACAAAATTCGCTCGCCGGTGATCTGAACCGGCCGACTTGGTATGCTGGCGCCATGCGCTACGCATCCGGTCTCGTCGCACTATGGTTTTTTACGATGGCAGCGGGCATTTTGCCGGCGCAAACGCCGGCGGCGCGCCGGGCTACGCCCGTTCTCTCCCCGGTGCGCAGCCAGCCGGGCGGGGCCTGGGGAACCCACGGCGCGGTGGCCAGCGCCGAGGTCAATGCCACGCAAGCGGGCATCGAGATTCTGCGCGCCGGCGGCAATGCCGTGGATGCGGCGGTGGCGGTCGGCTTCGCGCTGGCCGTGACCCATCCTTTCGCCGGCAACATCGGCGGCGGCGGCTTCATGCTGATCCGCATGGCCGACGGCCAGAGCTATTTCCTCGACTTTCGCGAAGAGGCGCCCGGCGCCGCCCGGCCCGATATGTACCTGGATGCGCAGGGCAACTACATCCCCAACTCCAGCATTCTCGGCTACCGCGCAATCGGCATTCCCGGCAGCGTGGCCGGCCTGACCACCGCCGAGAAACGCTTTGGGCGCCTGGGCCTGGCCGCGGTCATGGCGCCGGCCATTCGCTTCGCCCACGACGGCTTCCGGCTCGACTACGCCGAAGCGCGTTCGCTGCACGCCGAAAACCTCAAGATGTTCCCGGTCAGCCACGCCCTCTTCCAGCGCGACGGCGATTACTACCAGCCGGGAGAGGTGTTTCGGCAGCCCGAGCTCGCGGCCACTCTGCGCGAGATCGCTCGCGGCGGCGCGGCGGCATTCTATCGCGGCGCCATTGCCGGCGAATTGGCGGCTTTCCTGAAGAGCCGTGGCGGCCTCATTACCGCCGCCGATATGGCGCATTACCAGGCGAAATGGCGCCAGCCGCTCGCCGGTTCCTATCATGGATACGGCATCGTGACCTCGCCGCCTCCCTCTTCGGGAGGCGTGGCGCTGCTCGAGATGCTCAACATGTTGGCCGACAGCGGCTACGAAAAAAGCGGCTTCCTCTCGGCTGGCGCCATTCACGACGAGGCCGAGGCCATGCGTCGGGCTTTCGCCGATCGCGCCGCCTACATGGGCGATCCCGACTTCAACCACCTGCCGCTAAGCACGCTGCTGAGCCCCGATTACGCCCGCCAGCGCTGGAGCACGGTGAAGGCCGACGCCGCCACCCCCAGCAGCGAGATCGGCGCCGGCCCGGTGCCCGGCCAAGAATCGAGCGAAACCACGCACTACTCCGTCGTGGACTCGGCTGGCGATGCGGTCGGGGTGACGACCACGCTCAACAACGGCTACGGATCGGGCGTCACGGCGGGCAAGCTGGGCTTCTTGCTCAACGACGAGATGGATGATTTCACATCGAAGCCGGGCGTGCCCAATATGTTCGGCCTGATCCAGAGCAAGGCCAACGCCATCGAGCCCTACAAGCGGCCGCTGTCCTCGATGGTGCCTACGATCGTGACCAAGGACGGCAAGCTGTACCTGGTGGTCGGCAGTCCGGGCGGGCCGCGCATCATCACCACCGTTTTCGAGGTCATCACCGACATGGTGGATTTCGGGCTCAACGTGCAACAGGCCGTGGACGCGCCGCGTTTCCATCATCAATGGATGCCGGATACGCTCGATCTCGAGGGCGTAGGTTTCTCCCCCGACACCGAGGCCCTTTTGGACCGAATGGGCTATCACCTCAAAGTGCGCGGCTTCTGGTGCGACGCCGAGGCGATCGCCGTGGATCAAGCAACCGGAGCCTTGCGCGCCGCAACCGACGATCGCGCCGACGGCGCCGCGGCGGCCTATTAATGCGCGTCGTCTCGACCCATCTGTTTTGCAACCAGCGCCTGCACACCGCCCTGCTGGACCGCCTGGCGCGGGCCGGCGCCGAAGGTGTCGAGTTGTTTTGCGCGCGGCAAAGCTTCGATTACACCGAGCCGGTCCAAATTGAGAGCATTGCCAGTTGGTTTCGGCAAAATCCCGTGCAACTGCACTCGCTGCACGCCCCCATGCATACCGACGCCGATTGGGGCCGCAGCGGGGCCGCGCCGGTGGATATCGCCCATCCCGATCACCGCCGCCGCTTGGCGGCGGTGGAGGAGATTCAGCGCGTCCTGGAGCTGGCGGATCAATTCCCTTACCGCTACCTGATCCAGCATCTCGGCGTGGGCGGCTGCGAACTCGACGAATACCGCGTCGAGGCCGGCTTCAGCAGTTTGGAGCGGCTGCGCGTGCTGGCCAAGCAGGCCGGCGTGACGATCTTGGTGGAAAACATCCCGAATGGCCTGGCCACGCCCGACCATCTGGCGCAATTTCTCGACCGCACTCACCTGGACGATCTGGGCGTCTGCTTCGATGCCGGCCACGCCCACTTGCCGGCGGCCGCGTTCGGCGGGGGTGGCGTGGCGGCCTCCTTCGAAAGGCTGCGCGGCCGGATTCGCTCGACGCATCTGCACGACAATCTCGGGCAAGCCGACGACCATCTCTGGCCCGGCGCGGGCGCCATCGCCTGGGCCGACTTCATGCCCCGGCTGGCGGCGCTGCCGCAGGTCGCGTGGGTGCTGGAGATCGCTCATCATCCCCCCGAAGACGCCACCTTCGCCCGCCTCGCCGAAGCCTGGCGCCAGTTGGCAAGCTGGGCCGGCGCCTAGCCATGCGCCGTGGCGCCGCTCCGGCCGGGCTAGACTGCAAACAATGAGCGATATCACCCAAGCGCCGGCGGGAGCGCCGGCCATCGAAATCCGCCGCGCCGGCGACTTCGCGGGACAAACCGTGCGGCTGCGCGGCTGGCTCTACAACCTGCGCGAGAGCGGCAAGCTGCTGTTCCCCATCTTTCGCGACGGCACCGGGCTGCTGCAGGGCGTGCTGTTCAAAAAGAACGTCTCGCCCGAGCTCTTCGAGCGCGTGCGCCAGCTGACCCAGGAGTCGTCGCTGGAAGTGGTCGGCGCGCTGCGCGCCGAGCCGCGCGCGCCCGGCGGCTTCGAGCTCGACATCCAAGAGCTGACCGTCCTGCAGGAGGTGCCGGCGGAGGCGCCCTATCCGATCTCGCCCAAGGAGCATGGCATCGAGTTCCTGATGGAGCATCGCCATCTCTGGCTGCGCAGCCAGCGGCAGGTGGCGATTCTGCGCGTGCGCCACGAAGTGATTCGCAGCGTGCGCGAGTTCTTCGACAATGACGGCTTCACGCTCGCCGATGCCCCCATCCTCACGCCCGCCGCCTGCGAGGGCACGACCACGCTCTTCGAAGTCGAGTATTTCGACGACAAGGCCTACCTCACCCAGTCAGGCCAGCTCTATGCCGAAGCCTGTGCGCTGGCGCTGGGCAAGACCTATTGCTTCGGGCCCACGTTTCGCGCGGAAAAGAGCAAAACCCGCCGCCATCTCACCGAGTTCTGGATGGTCGAGCCGGAAGTGGCCTTCGCCGAACTCGACGACGTGATGCACTTGGCCGAGCGCCTGGTGGCCCACGTGGTCCAGAGCGTGTTGCGCCGCCGCCGCGCCGACCTGGCGGTGCTGGAACGCGACGTCGCGCCGCTCGAGAAAGTCGTGCTGCCGTTTCCGCGCCTCAGCTATGACGAGGCGGTCGAGCGCGTCAACGCCGCCGGCGGAGCCATGCAATACGGCAGCGATTTGGGCGGCGGCGACGAGACCTTGCTTTCGCGGCAGTTCGACCGGCCGGTGATGGTGCATCGCTACCCGGCCGCGGTCAAGGCGTTTTATATGCAGCCCGATCCGGCGCGCCCAGATTTGGCGCTGTGCGTGGACATGCTGGCGCCCGAAGGATACGGCGAGATCATCGGGGGCAGCCAGCGCGTGCACGATCTCGATCTGCTGCGCTCTCGCATCGCCGCGCAAGGCCTGCCCGAGGAGGCGTTTAGCTGGTATCTCGACTTGCGCCGCTTCGGCACCGTGCCGCACGGCGGATTCGGCATGGGCATCGAGCGGGTAGTAGCCTGGCTGTGCGGCGTCGAGCACGTGCGCGAGACGATTCCGTTCCCCCGCACCATCTACCGCATCTTCCCCTAGCGCTTATGAAAGACCGCATTCGGATTATCGGCGTGCCGCTCGATCTGGGCCAAGATCGCCGCGGCGTGGATATGGGGCCTTCCGCGTTGCGCGTGGCCGGCTTGGCGGCGCGGCTCGAAGGCCTGGGCCTCAATTTCGAGGACGCCGGCAACGTCGTGGTCGCCGGCCCAGAACAAAAATTGCCTGGCAATCCTCGCGCTAAGTATCTGCGCGAGATCGCCGGCACCTGCAAAAAGCAGGCGGAATGGGTGGTCAAGACGCTCGAAGATGGCGCCTTCCCCCTCGTGCTGGGCGGCGATCACTCCATCGCGATGGGCACCGTCAGCGGTGTCAGCGAGTTTTACCGCCGCCAGCAAAAGCGCGTCGGCCTGATTTGGCTCGACGCCCACGGCGACTTCAACACTCCCGAAACGACACCGAGCGGCAATATTCATGGCATGGCGCTGGCCTGCCTGCTCGGCCTGGGCCCCAAGGAACTGGCGCAACTCTTGGGTTTTGCGCCGAAGGTGGCGGCCGAAAATACGGTGCTGGTAGGCGTGCACTCGCTGGACGGTGAGGAAAAGCAATTGCTGCGGCGGGCGGGCGCCAAGGTCTTCACCATGCGCGACCTCGACGAACGTGGCATGCGGGCCGTATTGGAAGAGGCCATTGCGCTGGCCGGAAACGGCGCCGAGGGCTTCGCCGTCTCACTGGACATGGACTTCGTGGACGCAGCCTTCGCGCCCGGCGTCGGCACGCCGGTGCGCGGCGGCGTGACCTATCGCGAGGCGCATTTGGCGCTCGAAATCCTCTCTGACAGCGGCAGCATGCTTTCCTTTGAAGTCGTGGAAGTGAACCCGGTTTTGGACGATCGCAACCGCACCGCCGAGCTCGCGGTCGAGCTGATCGCTAGCGCCCTGGGCAAGAAAATCTTCTGACGCCGGAAGCGGTTTTGGTGTGATAGAGTCCGATTGGAGTGAGTTGCTCGCTCCATTAGTCCCATGGCTCAAATCAGCCCCTCCCCCAAGCTTTATGACGCGGTAATCGTTGGTTCCGGCGCCGGCGGCGGCATGGCGGCCTACGTATTGACGCAGGCCGGCCTGCGCTGCCTCATGCTCGAGGCGGGCGACTGGTACGACACGGCCAAGCAATCGCACATGCTGGAATGGCCCTACGAGGCGCCGCATCGCGGCATGGGCGGCGGCACATCGTCGTGGGGCTATTTCGACGCCTGCGTGGGCGGCTGGACGGTAAAGGGCGAGCCCTATACCCAGGCGCCGGGCAGCGATTGGATGTGGTGGCGGGCGCGCATGCTGGGCGGGCGCACGAACCATTGGGGCCGCATCTCGCTACGCATGGGCCCTTACGATTTCAAGCCTTATAGCCGCGACGGCAAGGGCTTCGATTGGCCGATTACCTACGACGACCTGGCGCCCTATTACGACAAGACCGAGGAACTCATCGGCGTCTTCGGATCGGCGGAGAACTGGGAAAACACCCCCGACGGAAAATTCCTGCCCGCGCCCCGCCCGCGCTGCTACGAACTGGTGATCCAGAAGTCCTGCCGCAAGCTCGACATCCCCTGCATCCCCTCGCGGCTTTCGATTTTGACGCAGTCGATTCATGGCCGCCCCGCTTGCCATTACTGCGCCCAATGCGGTCGCAGCTGCGCCACCAGCTCCAATTTCAGTTCGCCGACCGTGCTGCTGCCGCCGGCGCTGGCCACCGGGCGGCTGGAGATTCGCACCGGCGCCATGGCGCGCGAGGTGCTGGTAGGGGCCGACGGGCGGGCCAGCGGCGTTTCTTACATCGACAAAAAGACGCGGCGCGAAGTGCAGGTGCGCGGCAAGGTGGTGGTGCTGGCCGCCAGCGCCTGCGAATCCGCGCGGCTGCTGTTGAATTCGCGCAGTTCGCAGTTCCCCGACGGCCTGGCCAATTCCAGCGGCCTGGTCGGCCGCTACCTAATGGACACCGTCGGTTCCGATGTCGGCGGCCATCTGCCGCAACTGATGGATTTGCCGTCGCACAACGAAGACGGCGTCGGCGGCATGCATCTCTACATGCCGTGGTGGAACTACGGCAAGCAACTGCGCCACGAATTGCCGTTCGCGCGCGGCTACCATATCGAAATGGGCGGCGGCCATGGCCTGCCGGGTGCCGGCGTGCTGGGCGGTTCGGAACGCTTCCTGGGCGGCGGCTACGGGGTCGAACTCAAGCGCGGCTGCCGCAAGCTGTGGGGCTCGTTCGTCGGTTTTTCCGGCCGCGGCGAGATGATCCCCAACGACCAGAGCTACTGTGAAATCGATCGCAACGTCGTCGACGAGTACGGCATCCCCGTGCTCAAGTTTCACTTCCAGTGGAGCGAGGACGAAATCTTGCAAGCCCGCCATATGCAACAAACGTTCCGCGAAATTATCGAGACGGCGGGCGGCACGGTGACTCATGCGGCCAGCGGCGCCGACGACGATTGGGGCATCTCCAAGGGCGGCCAGATTATTCACGAAGTCGGCACGACGCGCATGGGCGCCAACCGCCGGGCTTCCGTGCTCAACGGATACTGCCAGGCCTGGGACTGCAAAAACCTGTTCGTCACCGACGGCGCGCCCTTCGTGAGCAACGCCGATAAGAACCCCACCCTCTCGATCTTGGCCTTGGCTTGGCGCACCTCGGAACATATCGTCGATCTCGGCAAAAGGATGGAGTTATGAAGCGCGAGCGAGAACTCAAAAACGACCAGCCGGCGCGCATCGGCCGGCGAGACGCTCTCAAGGTCTTGGGCGCGGCTCCGGCCGCCGCGATGGTGGCGATCACGCCAGCCGCCGCCCGCGAAACGGCGCAGGCCATGGCCATGCCGCCGCGG
>JBOGKX010000005.1:0-77298 GCA_050746125.1 Terriglobales bacterium
GGCTGGCGCCGGCCGCCGCCGCGGCGGCGCAAGGCTTCGGCCTGCGCGAGATCGACCTGGCGGAGCCAAGCCTGGAAACCGTTTTCATCCGCCTCACCGGCCGCGAGCTGCGCGAATGAACTCTCCCGCCACTCTCCCCGCCTCCACTCCCGCACGCGCCATCGCCGCCTTTTGGGGCCTGCTGCTGCGCGATACCCGCGTGCTGCGCCGCGACCTGATTTCGTTCGTGGTGCGCACCATCATGAACCCGCTGTTTTTCGTCTTCATCTTCACCGACGTGATGCCCAAGATCGGGCAGGGGTTCAACGCCACGGGCACGAACGCGAACTTCGCCACGGTATTGGTACCGGGCCTGGTGGCGGTGGCCATTCTCTTTCAGGGCATCATGGCCGTTACCCTTCCGCTCTCGATCGAACTGAGCGGCACGCACGAAATCGAAGACCGGCTGATGGCGCCGCTGCCGGTGGCTTGGGTCGCGTTCGAGAAGATTTTCTTCAGCATCTTCCAGTGCCTGATCGCCGCCGCGGTGGTCTTTCCGATGGTCTATTTCATTCCCGCCACGCCGGTGTACGTGCACGTGGCGAATTGGTGGCTGCTGATCGTGGTGATCGTGCTCTCGGGCGTCGCCTCGGGAGCGCTTGGCTTGGCACTGGGTACGTTGGTGAAGCCGCAGCAGATCGGCATGATCTTCGCGGTGCTGGTCACGCCGCTGATCTTTTTGGGCTGCATTTATTACCCCTGGGCCTTGCTGGCGCCCGTACGCTGGCTGCAAATCCTCAGCTTGGCCAATCCGCTGGTGTACGTGAGCGAGGGGCTGCGGGAAGCCCTGACTCCGGCCGTGCCACACATGCCGGCCTGGGCATTTCTCAGCGCATTAGTGGTCTTCGCGGTGGCTTTCACCATTTGGGGCATCGCCGGGTTCAAGAAGCGGGTGATCGGCTAAAAGCCTGCCGCGAGCCAGCGCATGGCGCGCAAGCAGGCCGCGGATTAGGATGCCAACCATGGCAATCGCGATTGCGCCACTGCAACACGAGGATCTCGACGAGGCCGACCGCATTTTTCGCACGGCATTCGGGACCTTCCTGGGTCTGCCCGATCCAGCGTCTTTCGGGGGTGATGCGGCGTGGATCACCACGCGCTGGAAGGCCGATCCGGCAGCCACGCTCGGCGCCTTCGAGGACGGCACGCTCATCGGCTCCAATTTCGCCGCGCAGTGGGGCAGTTTCGGGTTTTTCGGCCCACTCACCGTGCGTCCCGATCGCTGGAATCAGGGCATCGCGCAGCGCCTGCTCGAAGCCACCATGGCGCTTTTCGAAAATCGGGGAACGCAGCAGATCGGCCTTTTTACCTTCGCGCACAGCCCCAAACACGTGGGCCTGTATCAAAGGTTCGGATTTTGGCCGGGGATGCTGACTGCAATCACGGTGAAAAAAGCGCCCGAGCGCCAAGCGGAAGCGGGCGAGTGGTCGCTACTCGCGGCGGACAGCGATCTGGAGAATTGCCGGGAGCTAACCGGCGGAATTTTTCCTGGTCTCGATCTGGAAAGAGAGGCACGCGCCCTGGCCGAGCAGCGACTCGGGGAGACGGTTCTGATCTGGGAGGGCGGGCGCTTGGCCGGCATGGCGATTTGCCACATCGGAGCGGCGAGCGAGGCAGGCAGCGGCGCCATGTACGTAAAGTTCGGTGCGGCGCGACCCGGCGCCGGCGCGGCGGCGCGCTTCGAACGCTTACTGGCGGCTTGCGAAGCGCTGGCCGTGGAGCGCGGCGCGGGACGAGTGATCGCCGGCGTCAACACGGCCCGCCACGATGCCTATCGCGCTCTGCTGCGGCAGGGCTTTCGCGCCGAATTCTTGGGCGTGGCCATGCAACGCCCCAATCAGCCCGGTTTCAACCGCCCCGATTGCTTTGTCATCGACGACTGGCGCTGAAGCGCGGCGGCCGAAAGCCGCTCTTGGCGGCGCGGCAGTTTATTCGCCGCAGCCGCCGGTCGCGACCGGCGCGGCGAGGGCGGGATGGCCGGCGGCAGTCAGCAGCCGATTGAGCTCCGGCAGGCCATGGGCGTCGATTTCGGCCAGCTGCCGCTCCGCCGCGGCAATGCCAGCGCAGCTTTGATCGATGGCGGCCAAGGTGCTGCCGACCGGGCGCAAGTCGCCGAATTCGAGATCCTGCAAGCGGCGGCCGAGATCGCGATTGGCGGCGCCGAAGCCGCTGTCGCCGGTGCCGCGCCCGAGCGCCTCGGTTTTCTTGTCGAGAGACTGCTCCGCCGCCAGCAGCGCGGAATTGCCGGCAACCGCTTTCATATCCGCAGCCAGCTCGTCGCGGAAGCGGGCGATGGAGTAGTAGGCGTCATAGCTGGCGGCGAGCCCGGCCATAACCCTCTTTTCGGCCGCCAACTGCGCTTCAAGATCGGCCTGCGAAACCGGCACGCGCGGATCGTTCACAACCCGCAGCGGCCGAGAATACGTCCGGCCGTTCACGGTCAGGCGGACTTCATAAGTACCCGGTATCGCCAGGGGGCCAACCGGCTGATGGCGCGGTGTCTTGCCTTTTATGGCGTGCCAGGTAAGGGTGTACTCGGTGTAGTCGAGCAATTGCCCGAAGTAGCTGTAGGTCAGCGCCTTGGGCCACGGATAGCGCAGATCCCAGACGAAGCGGTGCATGCCGGGCTCAGCGGAGAGCACGGCCGGCGGCTCGAGCCAATACTCGGCCACATTGGGCAGCGAGGTATCGGGCGGCGGAGGAGTATTCGTGTACTGGCGAACCAACTGGCCGGCGGCATCGTAAATGTCGAGCGTCATCGGCCCCTGCGCAGGGGCTTTGAGGTAGTAATCGATGATTGCCCCCTCGGGCGGATTCTCTCCGGCGGGAATTTCCGGCGGCAGCGGCGTGTCGTGGTTATTCGACCAGCGCACGCGCATCGCGGTCTCAGGGCGGAACAAGTAGGCCCCGCCCGCCGCTTGCGCGGCGGCGATCTGGCGCAGCGGCGTGATGTCGTCGAGAATCCACAGGGCGCGACCATAGGTGGAGATGGCGAGATCGTCGCCATGCACCGCGAGATCGCTGACCACGGTGTTGGGCAGATTGAGCTGGAGCGACTGCCAGTGGCCGCCCTTGTCGAACGAGACCCAGGCGCCCATCTCCGTTCCCGCAAAGAGCAGATCGGCGTCCTTGTCATCCTCGCGGATCGAGCGCGCGCGCACGTCCCCGGGCAACCCGGTCACGATCGGCTGCCAATCGCGGCCGAAGTCGGTGGTGCGGAACAGCAGGGGGCGGCGGTCGCGGTAATCCGCGGCCGCGACGTAGGCCGTGCCGGCGTCATGATGCGATGCGTCGATGATTTCCACGGCGGTGGTGGCGCTCAGCTCGGGCGGCGAAACGTTTTGCCAGGTTTGGCCTCCATCGCGGGTCAATTCGATCACGCCGTTGCTGCTGCCGGTCCAGATTTCCCCGGCGGCAACGGGCGAGGGCGCCAGGGACTCCAGCGCAGTGGGACGAACGCGCGCGCCCACGGCCGGCGCCGCCGAAGGGCCGGGCTTGGGCTGCGGACGCGCGGTGAGATCCGGGCTGAGAGTGCGCCAATGCGCGCCGCCATCGCTGGTGGCGAGCACGTATTGCGCGCCCAAATAGAGCGTGTGGGGATCTTGCGGCGAAAAGACTAGCGGCGGCTGGCCGCTAAAGCGATCCTTGCCATGCGGCGTATAGACCACCGCCACCTGCCCGGTCTCGCGATCGAAGCGGCGCGTGACGTGGTACCAGCCCTGGGTGTAGATCCAGCGCGGATTGAGCGGATCGACGACGATGTAGCCGGCCTCGAAGCCGCCCACCGGATACCAGTCGCGATAGCCGATGTCGCCATAATCGCTGCGGCTGCGCACGCCGGCGGTGCCGCTATCCTGCTGCGGTCCATAGACCCAATAGGGAAACTGATTGTCGGTCGAGATGCGGTAGAACTGCCCGTTCGGCAAGTTGAACCACGGCGTCCAAGTTTGGCCGCCATCCACCGTGATGGTGGGACCCTGGTCGACGCCGGCGATCATGCGGCGCGGGTTGGAGGGATCGATCCACAAGGCGCGATAGTCATCGCCGCCGGGCGCGCCTTTGTAGGCGCGGAAACTGCGCCCGCCGTCGAGCGAGCGGTAGAGCGCGGTACCCATCAAATAGACGACATCGGGGTTTTGCGGATCCACGTAGATGCGGCCGCCGGCGCTGAGGATTTGATGCGTGCCCAGGCGCCACGTCTTGCCGCCGTCATCGGAGCGGTAGATCCCTTGCGCGTCGCGGCCGGAGCCTTGCAACTCCGCGTAAACGACCTTGCCGTGCGTGCCGGCGGCGACGGCAATGGTGGCGCCGCGCAGACGCTTGGGAAGGCCGGTCTGCGGCAGCGGCTTCCAGCTTTTGCCTTCGTCGGTGGACTTATAAAGGATCGGCTTGGGCGGAGGCGCGTTGGCCGCGCGCGGCCCGAAGCCGCGTTCGCCGGCAAAGGCGGCATAGACTACTTTCGGGTCGCGATAATCCCAGGCAAGATTTTCGACGCCGCTCCGCGCGTCCACGAAAAGCGTGTGTTGCCAGGTGCGTCCTCCGTCGCTCGAGCGGTAAACGCCGCGCGCTTGGCTGGATTGCGAAGGCCCGAAGGCGCGCGGCCCCAGCGCCCCGGCGAGAACTATCTTGGGGTTGCGAGGATCAACGAGCAGGGCGGGGATGTTTTGCGTATCGTCGAGGCCGATCTTCTTCCAGCTGCGGCCGCCGTCGGTGGATTTGAACATGCCCTCGCCGGGCGTGAACGACCAGCCGGTGGGATCGCCGGTGCCGACGTAGACGATCGCGGGATTCGAAGCCGCCACCGCCACCGATCCGACGGCGGGCACGTGCTCTTGATCGAAGATCGGGAACCAGACCGTGCCGCCGTCGCTGGTCTTCCAGACGCCGCCCTCGGGCAGGCCCAAATAGTAGGTGGTCGGATCTCCGGGAACGCCGGCCACGGCATAGACATTGCCGGCGCGGTACGGCCCGATTAGCCGCCAGCGCATGGCTTGATAGAAGCTGGGGGGCACCTGCTGGCCGGCGAGGCGGGGCAAGGCGCCGAGGGCGCAGCTAGCGGCCAGCAGCAGGGCGGCGAATAAAATATGCGGGCGGCGGGTCATGGGCAAACCTCCGGCACGGCGCTGGGAGAAAGGGAAGCTTACCATTACGCGGCGCGGCAACGATAATGCGGCCGCGGATGCGGGTGGGCCGGCACCGCGGGCTGAGGCGGCGCAGCGTGCTACATTGCCGGCATGCGACGGACCTTGCTCCTGCCGGCGATAATCGCTTTGGCCGCCCTGATGGCGGCCGCCGCGCCAACTCCGCGACCGCGCCTGATCGTGGTGATTTCGGTCGATCAGATGCGCTACGACTATCTGCCGCGCTTCGCTGAATATGAAAACGGCGGCTTGCATTATTTGACCAGCGAAGGCGCGGATTTCACTCACGCCAACTATCGCCATATCCCCACCGAAACGTGTCCCGGGCACTCGATCATCCTGAGCGGACGCGACCCCGAGCACACCGGCATCGTCGGCAACAGCTGGTACGATGCGGCGACCGGGCATGCGCTTTATTGCGTGGCCGACCCAGCCAGTCCGCTGCTCGATCCGGCGGGAGGCAACGGCCCCGGCGTTTCGCCCCGCAACTTCGCCGGCCTGGGCTTTGGCGATCAACTGCAAGCGGCGCTGCCGGGTGCGCGCGTGTTTTCGATCTCGCTCAAGGATCGCGCCGCGGTGATGCTGGGCGGCAAGCATCCCGCGGGCGGCGCGTTTTGGTTCTCGCAGGCGGACGGCAACTTCATTTCCAGCCACTATTACTTCTCGCGCCTGCCCGAATGGGCGCGGCAATTCGACGCCAGCCATCCTGCCGACGCCTACGCCGGCCGGGTTTGGAACTTACTGCTGGGCACGAGCTCTCCCGCCTATGGCGCCGACCGCGCCCGCTTCCCGCATCAGCTACCGGCCGCGGCCGGCCCAGCGCTGTACAGCGCGGTGTTCGGCTCGCCTTTCGGTGACGAGCTGTTGGAGCGTTTCGCCGAAGCGCTGATCGCCGCGAACGACTTGGGACAGGGAACGCAAACCGACCTGCTGGCCATCAGCTTTTCCTCGAATGACGCGGTGGGCCACGCTTATGGTCCCGACAGCGCCGAAATCGCCGACGAACAGATTCGCCTGGACCGCACGCTCGGCAAATTGGTCGCCTACGTGAATGGCCGCCTGGGCGCCGCGCACGTGCTCTGGGCGCTCAGCGCCGATCACGGCGTGCAGCCTGCGCCGGAGGAGGAGCAGGCGCTGCGCCACAATCCTGCCGCGCGGCGCGTCGCTCCGCGGCAAATCGAGGCAGCGGCGGCTCGATTTCTGGACTCGGTCTTTCATCAGCCGGCCGATTTTCGCTGGTTTGCGATGATCGGCGACGACCAGATCTGGTTCAATCGCGCCAATCTCGCCGCGCATCGGATCGACCTGGCCGCCGCCCGGCAGGCGCTGGAGCGGGCGCGGGTGGATGGCATTTCCGGTTTCTACGACGGCATCCGCCCGGCCGCCGCCCCCGCCTGGCTGCGGCCTTTTCTGCGCAACAGCTACTTCGCGGGCCGCAGCGGGGACGTCTATTACATCCCGCGGCGATGGACGCTTCTATCGGCGGCGCATCCCGGCACCGGTGGACCGTTCCCGACCTCGCACGGCACGCCCTACTCCTACGACACCCACGTTCCCTTTTTGATCGCCGGCTCCGGTGTGCGGGCGCGGCACATTGCCGCGCCGGTGCACGTCATCGACCTGGCGCCGACGCTGGCGCGGCTGATCGGCATTCCCTGGCATAGCGACCAGCCGAACGCGGTCGCCCGCCTGCGCCCGGCCTCGCCGTCGCGCGCGGCTAGGGCCCCAGCACGGTAAGCGCGGCAGGCAGGATCTCGACTTCAAGGGGAGCAAAGCCGGCCGCCTCGCCATCCAATTGCACTGGCGCGGCGCCCGCGATGCGCGCGCGGCGCAGCGGCTCGAGGCTCACTCCCGGCGCGTGCCGGATCGCACTGGCGAGGAAGAGCGCCAGTTGCAACGCCAGGCGCGGCGCGCGTCCATGGCAAAGCAGCAAATACGGCGCGCCCGCCATGCGCGGCGGATAAAGCGCGAAGGGTCCGGCATAGTGGCGCGTCAACGTGCAGAGCGCCAGAGTGGCTGGAACGCCACCGCGGCGCGCGCCGTCGTCGCTTACGGTAAGCACGGGAAACCCGTAACGAGGGATTTGCCGCAGCGCTTCGCCGACAAAGGCCGCCACGCCATATCGCCGCTTGGCCGCGCGAGAAACGCGATGGATCACCTGGGCATCGAAGCCGCAACTGGCAAAACAAACGAAATGCCGCTGCTGGCCGCTGGAAAAACGAACAAGGCCCAGGGGAACCGGCCGCAGGCGGCCGGCAAGCAAGGTCTGCGCTGCCGGCACCGGGTCCAGGGGCAGGCCTAAATCGCGGGCGAAGACATTGGCGGTGCCGAAGGGAAGCACGGCGACGGCCGCGCGGGGCGGGCCGCCGTCGGCGGCGAGTTCGCCGGCGATCTCCGACAGCGTGCCATCCCCGCCGCAGGCAACGAGCAACTCGCAGCCAGCGGCGATGCCCTGGCGCGCGGCGGCGCGCGCACCCATCTCTGGATTGGTGGCGGCCTGCTCGACGCTCCATCCAGCCGCGCACCAAAGCCGGCGGACGGATTCCAAGCGGGCTTCGCTGGCCCGGCCGGCAATCGGATTAAAGATCAATAGCGCGCGCATTGAAGCGCCACGCCCGGCGCATCTTAAGGCTGAAGATGGCCGAGGAGCAGCGACCACCCGTGTTGCCCGAGAGCGGCGGGCTCTCGGAGATAGTACAGGAGACGCAGCGGCTCAGCGCGCGCGAGATCCTGATCGCGGTCTGCGATTCCGCGCGCGACGAGCTGTTGCGCCCGCCTTTGGGATTGGGCCTCTCGGCGCTGGCCGGAGGCCTGACCATCGGGCTGAGCGCGTTGGCCGTAGCCCTCATGCAGGCGCAGTTCAACGGCGGAAGCGCGCACCTGCTCGTGGCGGCGATCTATCCCCTCGGGTTCATCGCCGTGATCATCGGCCGGGCGCAGTTCTTCACCGAAAACACGCTTTACCCGGTTGTGCTCGCGCTGAGCGAGCGCGGCCACGTGCGGCACATGCTTTGGTTCTGGGGCCTGATCCTGGCGGGCAATTTGCTGGGCGCGCTTCTGTTCTCGCTCCTCGTCATCGACACTCACGCGGTGCCGGCGGCGATTCGCGGCACCTTGGCCGCCCTCGGCCAACATGCCACGCTGGGCGGTTTTGGCCACATCTTCTGGAGCGGCGTCATCGGCGGCTGGCTGATGGCGCTGGTGGCCTGGGTGGTAAGCGCCAGCCATTGGACCACCGGGCAAGTGATCATGACCTGGCTGCTGACCTTCCTGATCGGGCTGGGCAGTTTCGTCCACTGCGTCGCCACCAGCGCGGAGATCCTCTGCGCGGTGGTGGCAGGCGTGACGCCGGCTTCCATTTACTTTGCCTGGCTGCTGCCGGCGGTGCTGGGCAATCTTGCCGGCGGCGTGGTGATTGTCAGCTTGCTCAACTATGGACAGGTGCGCGGGGGCGGCTCGTGGCGGCAGCGGGCGCCACGCCAGGCCTAGCCGCCGCCGATGATTTGCAGGCAGTGCTTGAAGAGCTCCTCAAAGCTGACGCTGGAAGCACCGCCAGCCTGGGCCAAGGCCTTCTCGGCCAGGCCGCGGGCATAGCCGAGATTTATCAAGGCGGAGAGGACTTCCGCCGAGGCGGGTAAAGGAGCGGTCGATTCCGCCGGCGCCGTCACCAGCCCGCCCAGCTTGTCGCGCAAGTCCACGCAAATGCGCTCGGCAGTTTTCTTGCCCACGCCGGGGATGGCCGTCAATCGGGCAAGATCGGACCCGCTAATCGCTGCGGCCAAATCGGGCGCGGGCACACCGGACAGCACGGCCAGGGCCAGCTTGGGGCCGACTCCATTCACCGCCAGGAGCTTTTCGAACAGCGCCTTCTCGAGCGGACTGGCGAATCCGAAAAGCTGGAGGGCGTCTTCCCGTACGTGGGTGTGAACCAACAAGGCGGCGGCTTGTCCGGGCGCCGGAATGCGGCTGAAAGTGCTCACCGGGATAAAAAGCTCGTAGCCGACTCCCTGCACCTCGAGCACGACGCGCCCTGGGGCGCGTTCGCGAACCTGGCCGCTGAGATAAGCGATCATCGCCGCTTCAGCTTAGCAAGTCCGGCAAGCGCGGCGAGGCGATCAGGTGTTGTTCGGCCGCCAGGTGCAGAAACCGTTGCAGACCTTGGCGGTGGTCGGAGGCGAAGTCGTATTCCACGTCGGCCTCAAGGTAGCGACGCACCTCTTCGGGGGCGATACCCAGCCGCGGAGCCCAGCGCGCCGCTAGATCTTCGACGCGGGCCAATCCCTCGCGCTTGGCGCGTTGGAAGCGCTCGCGCAGCCAGCGCGCGCCATCCGCGCCGGCACGCGCCAGCCGTTCGCGCCGCACCGCCCAGATGGCGAAGACAAAGGGCAGCCCGGTCCATTGATACCACGCGGAGGCTAAATCCAGGACCTCGCAGCCAGCGGCGGCGGCCTCGCCACTGATGCTGACGCGCAGGGCGGGATCGCCGATCAGCAAACCGGCATCGGCACGCGCCAGCATCGCGCGCCAATCCGCGGCCTGCTCCTCGATCGTGAAGTCGGCGCCAAAACGCTGCCGCAGCAGGATTTGCACCAACGCCGCCGAGGTGCGCGAGGAGCGGTCCAGACCTAAGCGGCGAATTCGCCCCGGCGGGCAGCGGCTGATCAGCAGGATGCTGCGCACTTCGGCGCGGGCGGCGATGGCGATGCCGGGCAAGGCCGCCAAACCGGGAATGCGAGACATCTCGATGACGGGAATAATGCCGATGTCGGCCACGCCGGCGCGCAACGCTTCGGCGCATTGAGACGGGACGGTGTAATCGAGGCGCAAGCCGGGCTCGGCGTCAAGACCCCAGAGCAAGGGCGCGGTGTTGAGAAAGCTGATCGCCGCGACCCGCCACGGCGCGGTGGGCGCGGCGGTCTCGGAAGGCGGCATCACGGGCCAGTATAGCCGGGTGGCCCGCTGGTAGCGCGGCGTGGGATTCGCGTCGCTCCGTCGTTGGCTCGCTCGGACCTGCTTGCCTTTTTCCGGCCCGCCGGCGCAAATGGATGGTGGCTCCTCTCAGGTCGCCGCTCTCCGCGCGCCGGCGCTGGCTTGCCGCTGCGATCGCGCGCTGCCTCGTGGGTGGCGTCGCTCCGGAATTACACTAAGCCCATGCGGCGAATTAGGCGCGGCGCGATCGGACTGTTCCTAGCGGCCGGCCTGTTGGGTGGGGCAGGCGCGCAAGCTCCAGCGCCGCCGCCCACTTCGCCCTCAATAGCCGAGTTGTATGCGCATCTGGCGGGAGCCCAGTTGGATCCGACGCGAGTTTATCGGGTGGATGGCCTGGATATCGACGACGAAGACGTCCATATCTCGCTGATCCACGGCACGCTGGGCTTGCTCGCGCCGGCCGAGGGAGTCAGTTTGCCGGGGATGGGAGGCGCGATTTTCGCCGGCCAGGGCGAGATCCTGGTGATGCCGCCCGACGCCGCCGATCGACTTGCGATGGCCAACTTCACCGGCGCCGCCATTTTGGACGAACAGTTCAACAGCGCGTATTTTCGCTTCACCGACGGGGCCCTGCGCCTCGCCGGGGCGGAGCTGGCCGAACCGCTGCCAGCGGACGCCGAGGCACAGGCATTTGTCGCGCAATGGAAGGGGACAGCCACTAGCCTGAACCAGACGCAAGGGCTGCGGCTGCTGGCCGAAGTGTTGAATCACGGGCGCACGCCATACTTCTATGCCCGGATCGGCGGCGAGCACTTGGGGCCCTTTCAAGTCTTGGTGGACCGGTCGCTGCCGGAACAGGTCTCGATCACGGGGGAAGATGCCACGAGGCACGGGTTCGCCGACGTGTGGGCGAGTTTCCGCATGCGCACCGCCCGCGCCGGCCCGCCGGAGGCGAGCCGCGATCCCGACGAAATCCAGGTGGAGAGTTATCGGGTGCGCAGCGACATCGGCGCCGATCTTTCGTTGCGCGGCGAGGCCGTCGTCTCGTTTCGGGCTCGCGTGGGCGGAGATCAGGTGCTGGCGTTCGACTTGGCCAGCGGCTTGCACCTCGAGTCGGTTATGGATGAAACGGGGCGGCAGTTGGATTTCGTGCAATTTGGCGTGCTGCACGATCCCGCCCGCCCGCCCGCACCGCCGCGCGCCGGCTCCAGCCCGGTGGTGGCGGCCATTCTAGCCGCTCCACTCGCGGTGGGACGGAAGTATCAGCTGCGTTTCCGCTATAGCGGGCGCATAATTTTCGCCGCTGCTCACGGCTTATATGCCCTTGCCGACCGCGCCGATTGGTATCCCAATCGCCCCGGCCAGCCCGCCGCGCACGATCTCACCTTCACCTACCCAGCGGCGCTGACCTTAGTGGCCACTGGCGCCAAGACTGCCGTTCCACCCGGGGCCGCGCCGCTGCCGGCCGGCTACGCGCGCTCGCACTGGTTGAGCCTGCAACCGCTGGCGCTGGCCGGGTTCAATCTCGGCATTTATCAAGAAGCGGAGGCGGAGGCGACGTCACCGCAGGGGCCGGTGGAAATCCGCGTCTATGGCGCCAAGGCGCCACCGCCGCTCGCGGCCGCGGTGGCGGGCGGCGGGGCCAGCCTCGCCCCGAGCGCGACGAGCGATATCCCCCCCGCGCCCACCGCGGCCCAATTGGCGCAGGTGGCACGCAAGACGGCTCGCACCGTCGAATTTTATGAGCAACGATTTGGACCCATGCCCTATCGCCGCCTCGCCGTGACCGAATTGCCGATGCGCTTGGGGCAAGGCTGGCCCGGACTGCTCTATCTGGCCACCGACAGTTTTTTGTCGCCCGCCCAACTGGAGGATTTGAAGCTGCCCACCGCAGCTCGAACCCAGTACCCGCTGATGCGCCCCCACGAGATCGCCCACCAGTGGTGGGGCGACGAAGTGGGCTGGCACGACTATCACGATCAGTGGCTGCCCGAAGCATTGGCTACCTATTCTTCACTGCTGTACTTGGAATCGCAGCCGGGGGGCGAGGCTGCCATGCACGCCGTCCTGGAGCAGGAACGCCAAGCCTTGTTGCAGCGCAACGCGCAAGGACAAGAAGTGCAGTCGGCGGGGCCGATCTGGCTCGGCGTACGGCTCGACTCCGGCCGCTTTCCCAATGCCTACGACACGATAATTTACGACAAGGGGAGTTGGATTTTGCACATGATTCGGGAGATGCTGCGCAGCCCGGAAGCGGGCGACGCGCCGGCGCCCGCGGGTAGCCGCAAAGCCACCGCCTTCGATCCCCGCGACGCGCGCTTTTTCGCGCTGCTGCAAGACTTCCTGCGAACCTATGCGGGCAAGACCCCCTCCACCGCCGATTTCGAGCGCGTCGCCGAGCGCCACTGGCCGGCGGCGTTGGATTTGACCCAAGACGGCAATTTGGATTGGTTTTTCCGAGAATGGGTGGACTGGACAGGCGTGCCCCGCTATCAGGTCATCAAGGAGCACTGGCTGGGGCGCGGGGCGCGGCAACGACTAGCGGGCGTGCTGGCGCAAGAGCAAGTACCGGGCGGCTTCCTCATGCCCGTGCCGCTCTATCTGCGCGCCAATGGCCAACTGCGCTATCTAGGCACGGTGGCGGCGCAAGGGCTGCGCACCGCTTTCGCTTTTTCGCTGCCCGCCGGATGGCCATCCGGCGGAGCACCACCCCCAATCGCGATCGACCCCAACGACACGATCCTGAAGCGTTGAGCGGCGGAGACCAACTGGCGATGCCCGAGCTTCCGTTGCTGGTGGTAGCCGGGCCGACCGCAAGCGGCAAATCAGCGCTTGCATTGTTTCTCGCCCAGCGGAGCGGGGGCGAGATCGTCAGCTTCGATTCCATGCAGTTGTATCGCGGCTTCGACGTGGGCACGGCCAAGCCCAGCGCCGCGGAGTTGGCGCGCGTGCCGCACCATTTCATTTCCGAGGCGGATCCGGAACGGCCCTGGACGGCCGGGGAATATGCGCGCCAAGCGCGACCGCGGCTGCGCGCCATCGCGGCCCGGGGCCGACTGCCGGTGCTGGTGGGGGGCACGGGCTTTTATCTGCGCGCGCTGCTGGAAGGACTTTCGGAGGCGCCGCCGCGCGCACCGGCGGTGCGCGAGCGGCTACGGGCGCGGCTGGCGCGACGCGGGCCCGAGGCATTGCACTGCCTGCTGCGCCGGCTCGATCCGGAGGCCGCGCAGCGCATCGCCCCCCGCGACGCAGCGCGCGTCATTCGCGCCCTAGAAGTTCGGCTCGCCTCCGGGCGGCGGCTCAGCGAATATTGGCGCGCGGCGCCCGTGCCCTTGCTCGGCGCCCGCCCGCGCATCCTCGGCCTCGATCCTCCCCGCGCCGAGCTCTATCGCCGCATCGACATTCGCGCCGCCGCCATGTTTCGCTCCCCCGGAATCGTGGAAGAAACACGAGGCTTGCTGGCGCGCCACAACGCCGAGTTGGCAGTATTTCAGGCGCACGGGTACAAGCAAGCCGTGGATATCTTATGCGGCTCGGCAACGCCTGACTGCGCCCTAATGGATGCAAGACTCGAGCAGCATCATTACGCCAAGCGGCAACTGACCTGGTTTCGCCGCCAGACGCCGGTGCATTGGCTGCCCGGCTTCGGTGATGACCCGGCGATACAAGCGCAAGCCTGGGCGTGGTGGGCGGGTCAGTGAGCTCGAAGGGCTCCGGAGCCGTGGATTTGCGGGCGCCATTCGGGCGAACTGCCGCTGCCTGCCAAGCCGTAAGCTAATTGCGCGCGATGAGCGCCGCGCGCCTGCACCGGGGAACAGGCGGCGCCGCGCGCCCTCTCGCGCCGCGCCAAGCTAATGCCTCGTGTGAGTCCACCCATTTGGGGACTTAACAGAATCTTAAGGCGAGTATTATCTTGGGCAAGTGTCGTGGTGTTGCAACAAGGGGGGGCGATGACACAGGAAGAGAATCAAGCAGCGATAGCAGCTCGTAGCTATGGACCATGGGACCAATTCTCCCCGCGCGAGCAGGACATCATCTCGGGCCTGTTGCGGGCCCAATCGGTCAAAGACATCGCGCTCGAACTGCGCCTGACCGTGAACACGGTCAAGGACTACATCAAGACGATCTATCAAAAGGCGCAGGTGCACTCGGCAAGGGCGCTGCTCATCAAGTTTTACTTGGATCGCCCGGTGGTTCGGGCGGAGCGTTCGCGCGATCTGGCCGATGCCATCCAGCGGCTGCTGGAGAGCCGCACGCGGGCGGTGTTGCTCGACAGCTTGCTGGCGGCCGCCAGGACCTGTACCTTGGCGCGGCAAGCGGCGCTCTTCGATCTGGCGGAAAACCCGGCAGCCAATGGCGGCTCGGCGCGCTGGCAGTTGCGGACGCGGATGGGACGGGATCAATTCCCGCTGCCGGCGGAGTGGTGTGATGCGCTGGAGGCCGCCGGTTACTTCCAACTGCCGGTGACCACCGGCGCCGGGCTGCCGCCGCCATTGCGCTGGGATTACGTCGGCGGCGGCGGCGAGATGATCGGCGTACGCCTGGAAGTCGCGCCGACGCCCAAAATCATGCTGCTTTCCGAGCCGCTCGGCTCGCATTTCGACGCGGCGGCGCTACCCACCGCGCGTATCTTGGCCTGCGTGGCGGAGCGGGAATGGCAAGCGGCGCCTGCTAGCCTGCAGTAGGCGGGTTCATGCGCAACAGCACCTTGCCTCCCTGGCGGGTTTTCGCCCGCGCCAGGGCCTGCTCGAACTGCTCGAGGGGCAAGCGATCGGTGACCATGGGGGTGGGATCGAGCAGGCCGGCCGCCATCATGCGGATGACGTTGGGGTAAGTGCCGTAGCCGGTATTGCCCATGGCGCCGATCACATTGGCCTTTTTACACTGAAAGTTTTCCAGAAAGAGCGGCACGCGCATCCGATCGCGGCCGATGATGACGATCTGCGAGCCATTGGCGGCGCAGCGCTCCATCTCGGTGACGGTATGGTTGAAGGCGCCAGCGGCCTCCACCTGCACGTCGGCGCCCGCGCCGCCGGTCAGATCAAGGACGACTTGATGAGGCGCGGGAGCGGAGCCGTTGGCGGCAAAGACGTGGTGGGCGCCGAAGCGGGCGGCCAGCTCGCGGCGCAACGGATGGTGTTCGAAGACCACGATCTGGGCGGCGCCAGCGGCGCGCAGCAGCTGCACGGCGGCCAGACCGATGGCGCCGGCGCCGAACACGGTGGCATAGGCGCCTGGCTTGAGGCGGGGCACGCATTCGAAGAGCGCGTTATAGGCGACGGTGAAGGGCTCGATGCCGGCACCAGCTTCCAGGGCGCGGGCGCGGTCGCCGCCATAGCGGGGCAAGAGGGCATTGATTTTCCAGCAGTTGCGGGCCGGAACGCGCAGCAGCTCGGCGCAGCCGCCGTTCATGGTGAAGCCGACGTCGTCGAGACTTTCGCATTGGTTGGGATAGCCGCGGCGGCAGGCGTCGCAGGCGCCGCAGCAGACCATGTCGTCGAGGCAAATCAGGTCGCCCACCTGCAAGGAGCGTACGTCGGCGCCGATTTCCACCACTTCGCCGGCAACCTCGTGGCCGGGAACGCTGGGGAAGCGGGCCATGCCCGGGTAGTGCATGTAGCCGTCGGCGTCGGTCTCGAAGAAGTGCAAGTCGGACCCGCACAGACCGGCTGCGGCCACGCGGACGATGACGTCTTGGGGGCCCGGGCGCGGGTCCTCGATCTCGCACACCGTTACTCGGGGGTGTCGCCAGACCGAGGAGCCAACACGCGCCATGTGGGTGCGGCGCTCCTCTTCGCTGAGCGGATAATCGGGGCGCGGCGCCCATTCGGCGGAAATGACGGCTGCTTTCACATTGGCCTCGCAAACGGAATCAGTAGGATGGGCGGGGGACGACGCGCAAACGGCTCTCCCCCGCGAGATGAAG
Source organism: Terriglobales bacterium (assembly GCA_050746125.1). GTDB lineage: Bacteria > Acidobacteriota > Terriglobia > Terriglobales > SCQP01 > JAJPKR01. The sequence goes on from JBOGKX010000005.1 coordinate 16,036, forward strand.
TCGCGGCATCCCCCGCTTTGGAGTTTCGGTGATAGCGGCGCGGCCGGTTACCGTTCGCGCACGAGCTTCAGCCGCCGGGCCGCTTCCTCCAAGGTAGGATCCTGCTTCGAAAAGCAAAAACGCACTTGCCGGGCGCCGTCGCCCGGGCGGTGATAAAAGCTGGAGCCGGGCACGCAGGCGACGCCCACCTCGGCGGTCAGCCAGCGCGCGAACTCGACATCGTGGGTGCCGTGCCGGGGCAGGAAGCCACCGATATCGGTGATCACGTAATAGGCTCCCTCCGGCCAGGCGCAGGCAAAGCCGGCCGCCTGCAGTTGGGGCACGATGCGCTGGCGCCGGCTGGTGTATTCGGCGGCCAGGCCGCGGCAGTAGGAGTCGCCTTGCTCGATGGCGCGAGCGGCGCCGATCTGCAGCGGCGCGGGCGCGCCGACGGTTAAAAAGTCGTGGACCTTGCGGATCCCGCCCGCCAGGTGCGCCGGGGCGATAGCCCAGCCCACGCGCCAGCCGGTGACGCTAAAGGTCTTCGAGACGCCGCTGATGGTGACCGTGCGTTCCGCCATTCCCGGCAAGGTGGCCATGGGAACGTGGGGCCGGCCGTCGTAGATGATGTGCTCGTAAATTTCGTCGGTGATCGCCAGGCAGTCCCACTCCACGCAGAGATCGCGGATAAATTCCAATTCGGCGCGGCTAAAAACCTTGCCGGTAGGATTGTTCGGCGTATTCAGGACGATGGCGCGCGTCTTGTCGGTGAAGGCAGCGCGCAATTCGGCGCGATCGAAACTCCATCCCGTGTCGCCGGCGCGCAACGGCACGAACCGGGGCCGCGCCCCGCTGAGGATTGAATCGGGGCCGTAGTTTTCGTAAAACGGCTCGAAGATCACGGTTTCGTCGCCGGGGTTGAGGACCGCGATCAAGGTCGAGATCATGGCCTCGGTCGAGCCGCAGCAGACAGTGACGTGGAGATCGGCCTCGACCGGCATGCCATACCAGCGGCGGTATTTGGCGGCGATGGCTTGGCGCAGCAGCGGATCGCCCCACGTGACCGAGTATTGATTGACGTCCTCGCGAATGGCGGCGATGGCGGCGTCCTTAATGAAGTCGGGGGCCGGAAAATCGGGAAACCCTTGCGCCAGATTGATGGCGTCGTGCTGCATGGCAAGGCGCGTCATCTCCCGAATGACGCTCTCGGTAAAGCGCTCGACGCGAGTGGAAACACCGCGCTCGCTGGCGGCGGGGGTATCACTCAAGATTGGCCTCCTGGGGGATCTGGGACGGGGCGGCCGGCATTTGAGCAAACGGGTCGTCGTGACCCGGAATGAGCACGCCGGCAAAGGCATCGACCAAGCGCCGCGATTGATGATATTGCGCCAGGTTATGGGGCGGCATGTCGTAACCGACGGTGGCATCGTCTTGAAAGGCCCGAGCGTCGCCCAGAATGAGATAGGAGTTGTCCGCGCCATCCACCGCGATCGAGCCATGGCCGGGCGTATGGCCGGGGGTGGGCAGCCAGCGCAGGCCGGCGAAGGGCCAGTTGCCGTCTTCGATCCACTGATAGCGGCCGAGGTCGCCCAGCATGGTTGGATCCCAGAGCCAGCGGATCAGCTGCAAGAGCCGGGCCTGATCCATGCGGTCGAACTCCTCGTCGGTGACCTCGGGATAGAACGTGCGGAAGACCTCGCGCCGTTCCTCGCCGCCACAGACCGATTCGTAAATCCGCACCGCCCATTCGTAGTCTTGCCGCGAGGCATACACGCGGGCGCGGGGAAAGAGGCCGTTGCAGCCGACATGATCCAAATGAAAATGAGTGTTGATGACGGCGGTGATTGCCTCGGGAGCGACGCCGGCGCGCTCCAGCCCCTGCCGCAGAGTGGTGTCGTGGGACGAGAAACCGGTATCGACCAAGACCCGTTCCCGCTCGCCGATCAGCAGCACGGAACAAGATTGGAGCGGTAAGCCGGCCATGGCGATGTGCACGCGCCACGGGCCGGGGCGATGGGGATGCACGCCGTTGCGGGGGAGCAGATCGGCCGGACGCGCCAGCCCGGCCTCCATTTGGCTGCCCAGCAGCGAACGCAGGCTGTGGCGGTTCACGCAACACCTGCCATGGGAAGGTTGACGACGAAACTGCTGCCGTGGCCGGGCGTGCTGGCAACTTCGACGCTGCCGTGGTGCAATTCGGCCACCCATTTCACCATGGGCAAGCCCAGCCCGCAGCCGTCCACGGCGGTGCTGCGGCTGCGGGATTTGTCGGCGCGGTAGAAGCGCTCGAAAATATGCGGCAGGTCGGCGGGCTCGATGCCCACGCCGGTGTCGCGCACCTGCAGCCGGGCGCGGCCTTGCTGCCGCTCGACGCGCACCTCGATGTGGCCGCCCGGCGGGGTGTATTTGAGCGCGTTGTCGATCAGATTCAGGATCATTTGCCGCAGCCGCAGCGAGTCGGCGCGGATGGGCACGGGAGCGGACGTCACGGCGCGCAAGCCGATCTCGCGCGCCGCCGCCACCACGTGCATCTGCTCGACCAAGTCCCGCACCAATTCGTTCAAGTCCAAAGCTTCCAACCGCGGCCGCACTTCGCCGGCTTCGGCCTGGGCCAAGACCAACAGATTGCGGATCATGCGGTTCAGGCGGTCGATCTCCTCGAGGTTGCTTTCCAACACCCGCCGGCACTCGGCCAGCGACGCCTCGGAAACCAGCGCCAACTCCGTTTCGCCCTGAATCGCTTGCAGGGGCGTGCGCAACTCATGGCTGACGTTGGCGGCGAATTCATTCATTTGCTGGAAGCTGCCCTCCAGGCGAGCGATCATCTCGTTAAAGGTTTGCGCCAATTCCGCGAGCTCGTCGCCGCTGGCGACGACGGGAATGCGCTGGCTGAGGTTGGAGACGGTGATCTGCTGCGCCGCGTGGGTAATATCAGCCACCGGCTTGAGGGTCCGTTGCGCCATGATCGAGCCCGCCACCGCGCTGCTGGCGACGGTGACCGGCAACAACATCAGCATCACCCATAAAAAAGTGTCGAGGGCGTCGTTGATCGGCTTCAGCCGGGTCCCGATCTGCAACAGGTAGGGCTGATCGCCCGGGCCGCGCAGCACGGCGTTGGCGAAACGGATCTCCTCTTGACGCGGCCAGCCATGGGTGATGAAGGTGGGCCGCTCCACTAAGATACGCTTTAATTCGCTCGGTTCGAGGGAAAATCCCAGTCCTTTCAACTCGGGCGACTGCTTGACCAGGCGGCCGCTGGCATCGGAGATCTGAGCCAGGCGGAAGATGGCGTTGAGGTCGTCGCTGCCGTTGACGCTGGCGCCGGCGGCGGCCAGCACCGGCTGCCCGTTGGGGCCGAACTGAATATATTGTTTGACGTAATTGGCCTCGTCTTGCAGCTCGGAGTCGATGTTCCAATAGATGATCCAGGTGAGCACGCCATAGAGCAGAGCGGCGGCGACCACCAGGGTCAGGCTAAAGATCACAGTGTATTGCAATGTGAGCCGGCCCCGCACGCTCGACGGCCGTAAAAATCCGAGGCTCGGTAGGGGGACACGCAATTTCATGCTTCCATGGACCCGTCGCGCAGCACATAGCCCACGCCGCGCACGCTCTGAATCAGCTTGGGCTCCCGATCCTTGTCAATTTTATTGCGAAGAAAACTGATGTAAACGTCTATCACGTTGGTGAAGCTATCGAAACTGGCGTCCCAAACGTGCTCGGCGATCATGGTGCGGGTGACCACCTGGTTGGCGTTGCGCATCAGGTACTCGAGCAGCATGAACTCTTTATTCGACAGCTCCAGCTCTTTGTCGCCCCGCCAGGCCTTGCGCTTGATCGGGTCCAAGATCAAATCGGTCACTCGCAGCTGTAGTTTCAGCTCTCGCCACTCGCGGCGCAACAGGGCCCGCACGCGGGCGCGCAACTCGGCATAGGCAAAGGGCTTGATCAGATAATCGTCGCTGCCGATCTCCAGTCCGCGCACGCGATCCTCGACCGAGGTCTTGGCAGTAAGGATCAAAATCGGGACATTGGGGTTTTTCTTGCGGACGGTGGAGAGCACGGACAGGCCGCTGATTTTGGGCAGCATGAGATCCAAGATGATGAGGTCGTACTCGCCGGATTCAGCCAAATAAAGGGCTTCCTCGCCATCCGCGGCCAGATCCACGGCAAAGTGATCTTGCTGCAGTCCCTTGCGAATGAACTGCGCAACCTTGTGCTCGTCCTCGACCAGCAAAATTCTCATAAGGCCGCCGGTAGGACCCTAAGCGGCGGGCGGTTCCCCGGCCGGCAACGAGTACGGAACCGCCCTGATGCGACGGCTCGAAGTCTCTCATTATAATGGGTCGTAAGCGCATCCCGGCAACGGGAAGCGGGATCGCCACTGCGAACTGAACCGAAAGGGCGGGATGGAGTGCGATCCGGTGTGACTGGCTGGCAACTCCGCTCGCGGCAAGCCGGAACGGAACCACAATCACGCTGCGCGCGGGATCGCCAACTCCAAGGAGTCGTTCGTTTCGGTGCACCAAGCCGATTTTTTGCGGCGCCAGCTGCTACGCTGGAGCGCCTGTTTGCTTCTTGCGCTCGCCGTTCCAATTGCGGCGTATGCCCTCACCGCGACGCAGACCCAGGCGGTGCTTCAGCAAGCGGGAAGCCTGCTGGAGTGGGGCCGATGGAAAGAGGCGCGCCAGCTATTGCGAACTTCTTTGAGCCAGGATCCGGCCAATGCGCGGCTGCTCGCCTATGAAGCGCACGTGCTGATCGGCTTCGGCGATTATCCGACCGCGCTGCAACAAGCCAGGCACGCCGTCGAGCTGGACGCACAATGCGGGGTTTGCCACTTATTTCTTAGCGAGGCGCTGGGCGAAAAAGCCAAGCACATGTCGAAGCTGCGGGCGCTATTCGAGCTGCGCAAGATCAAAAAGCAGTTGGAAATGGCCAGCAGCTTGGCGCCCAACTCCGCCGACGTGCACTGGGGCTGGATCAATTTCAATCTGGAGGTGCCGGCCGCCGCCGGCGGGGATCCGCGCGCCGCGTTGCGGCAGGCCAGCGCGCTGGAGGGGGTGGACCCGGTGGATGGACATATCGCCCGCGCCGCCATCGCGCTGGCGGCCGGCAACGCACCACAGGCGCTGCGGGAGTACCTGCAAGCGGCGCACGATTATCCCAACGACCCGCGCGGCCTGTTCTGCGTCGGCTTGACCTACTTCCAGCAAGGCCGTTACGATACCGCCGCGAGCTACCTGGCGCGCGCCGCAAAACTGCAGCCGCAATCCAGCCTGTACGCGAGTTATTATGCGGCGACGCTAATTTATTTGCGCAAGGAGGCGGCGGCGCGGCAGGTGATCGAAGCCAGCCTTCCCTTGCACCCCGAAAGCCGCCTGGCGGATTACCTGGTGGCGCAGGCGCTCCAGCACGAAGGCCGTAATTTTGCCTGGGCGCGCCAACTTCTGCAGCACTATTTGGCGATCGCGCCCGAGCCCGATCAGCCTACGCAGGCCGAAGCGCGACAACTGCTGGCCAGCCTTGGCTGAATCCGTCAGTAGCGGCGTAAAATGCCGATCACCCGGCCCTGCACCCGCACCCGATCGGCTGGATAGAGCATGGGCCGGAGGCGCTCGTTGGCGGGCTGCAAGCGCACCATGCCGCCGCGCTCGCGAAACAGGCGCTTCAAGGTGGCTTCGCCGCCCTCGACCAGCGCCACCACCAATTGCCCATTCTCAACTTGCGGCACTTTTTCGACCAGCACGTAGTCGCCTTCGACAATGTGCTCGTCGATCATGCTGTCGCCGCGCACTTCCAGGGCGAAGACCTCGCGGCCGCGGGCCAGGTCGGCGAGGGAAACTTCGCCGCGGGTCTCGATGGCCTCAATGGGCCGGCCGGCGGCAATGCGACCCACCAGCGGCAGACGATGCCGGGCGGCGCGCAGGCGGCGATTGCGGCGGTCGATGGAATCGCGGTTGATCAGCTCCAAGTGGCGGCGAAAGCCGGGGCCGCGGCGCAGGTAACCCTTGGCCTGCAACGTCGCCAGGTGCTTGTGGACGGTGGCAACCGAGGAGAGCCCCAGCCCGGCGCCGATTTCCTCGAAACTCGGCACGTAGCCCTGCCGCGCCAGGAAGGAGCGCAAGAAGTCCAACACTTGCTTCTGCCGCCGCGTCAAGCTCATGCGCTATCGAGGATAGGCGAAGATAAGGCGAAAAAGCAAGCAAGCGCGCCTAGTGGCGAGGTTTGGGGGTAAGCTACCGGCGATCATGAGCCATCCCCTAGCCGAAACGAATCGCCGCGATTTCCTGTTCATGGCCGCTGGCGCCGCCGCCGCCCTGCCGCTGGCGACAGCGGCTTCCGCCGCAGCTCCGCAAGCGGATACGACGACTCCAAAGGGAGCGATCGCGGCGTGGACCACCGACCGCGAGCGCCGCCATGCGGCCGCGCCGGCGGTAAGTTGGCGCGCGGGCAAAGGCGCCGCCGGCGCCGAGGCGATCGTCCTCGAGCCGGCCAGGAAGGCGCAGCCCGTGCTGGGATTCGGCGCGGCCTTCACCGACGCGGCCTGCTACAACATTGCCCGCTTGCCGCCAGCCGCGGGCGACGCACTGCTCAAGGAACTGTTTTCGCCCGCCGGGTTAGGGCTGAGCGTCTGCCGCTGCTGCGTCGGCTCGAGCGACTACGCCCGTTTCGCCTACAGCTATGACGAGGGCGCCCCCGATCCGACGTTATCCCGCTTTTCGATCGACCACGACCGCGCCTACATCGTGCCGGTCATCGGCCGGGCACGGGCGGTGAATCCGAGCCTGTTCCTGCTGGCCTCGCCGTGGAGCCCGCCGGGCTGGATGAAAGACAACAACTCCATGCTGGGCGGCACGATCCGGCGCCACTTGCTGCCGGTATACGCGCAGTATATGGTCAAGTTCCTGGCCGCCTACCGCGACGCGGGCGTGCCCATCCAAGCGATCAGCTCGCAGAACGAGGTGGATACCGACCAAGACAGCCTAATGCCGGCCTGCCTTTTTCCGCAGGAGATCGAGGTTGGGTATGTCGCCGGTCACTTGGGCCCGGCGCTGGCCGCCGCCGGCCTCGATACCCGCATCTGGCTGGTCGATCACAACTACAACTTGTGGGGCCGCGCCATTTGCGAACTCGACGACCCCGGCGTGGCCCGCTACACGAAATCGGTGGCCTGGCATGGATATGTCGGTCAACCGGATTGGATGCGGCGCGTCGCGGCCGCCCATCCCGACGTGGAGATGTACTGGACCGAGGGCGGCCCGGATATTCGCGACCCCAACTATGAGCTGGAATGGGTGAACTGGGGGCGCACGGCGATCGGCGTGCTGCGCAACGGCGCGCGCTGCCTGATCGGCTGGAACCTGGCCCTCGACGAGCAGGGCAAGCCGAATATCGGACCGTTCAGCTGCGGCGGCTTGGTGACTATTCATTCGCGGACGGGAGCGATCACGCGGAGCGGCCAATATTGGGCGCTGGCGCATTTTTCCCGCGCGCTGCCACGCGGCTCCGTGATCGTCGCTTCGCTGGGAACTCCCGAACAGGTGGACCACGTCGCCGCGCAGCTTCCGGAGGGCGGAATCGCCTTGTTGCTTGCCAATTCGGGCGCGGCGCGCTCGGTTGAAGTTCGCCAGGGCACGGCGCAAGCGGAAGTTGCGCTGCCCGCCGACTCGCTTACGACCCTGCGTTGGCCGTCCTGAACGCCGCTAGCCGGCGATGGACTTGAGGTCGGCGCGAGTGGACTCGTAGCTGGTTTGATAGGCCAGCAGCGCGGGGTCCGGTGAGACGCCCCAACGGCGGCAGGCAGCACGATACAGATCGGGCCACCAGTTGCGGTGTTCGGTCAGGCCGGTGGCGCGCCAGGCCCCCCAATCACTGAGCGCGCGCGACCACGCGCGGTCGCCGGCAGCGAGCGCCTCGGCTTGCGAAGCGAACTCCGGCACCAGCCATTTGCGGCCAATCTGGGCGTGCAGCACTTCGTCGGCCCAGTCGTAATCCTGCATGAGCGCGGCCAAGGGGCTGGTGCTGGCGCAGGCGATGCGCCACTCCCCTTCCTTGCCATTGGGGCGCGGCATCAGTCCTTGCTCGATGGCATAGAGAACGGCGTGGCGCTCGCGCGGAGTAAGGCGGGTATTGAGCGTGAGCGACCAAACGATGGGCACGGGCACGGCGCGCCAGTCCAGGCCCAGCGCCGCAAATCCGATCTCGCCCATCATGGCGTGACGCGCCTCGTCCCAGAGCTGACGCGTCATGGCGCGGTAATAGCCCCAGGGTTTTTCCTTGACCTCGACCAGGATGCTGGCCAGCATCTCGGGCACGTCGATCTCGCGCAGCCGCTTGAAATAGAGCATCAGGGTCTTGGGCTGAGCCGGGATGCTGGGTTCGAAGAGAAAGGCTTCCGCGTTGACCGCCATGTTGTAGGGGTCGAGAAAGCGCCCGTCGCGGCGGGGCACAACGTCGTACGGAGGCGGCGCGGCGGAAAATTGCCGCTGTGGCAACTCGCCCGCGGGCGCGCTGGCGCCATCGAGGTCGCCGGCGGCGGCCAGGGCTTGCTCAAGAGTCGCGCGCCAGCCGGCGAGAGCGACGCGCGGCTCGTCGCCGACGATACAGGAGACGGCGGCGGCGCCGTAGGCGACGACATCGCGCATCTCCATCTGCATGACGCGCGCGCAGCGATAACTGGGAAAATCGAACAGGCGGTGCGTCTCGGCGAGAAAGCGGTCGAGCGCGCGCATCACGGCCGGCACGGCCACGTCGTAGAGCCCCAGCACCAGCGCCTCGGGTGCGGGCGCGGCGAGGATCTCGTCAAAGAGAAGATCGAGAGCGTCGCTGGGGGAGACATCGAGGCCATAGGGCGGCTGGCGCATCTCTTTCACGCGCGCCGCCAACGCCGAGACGTGCTCGGCGCAATAAAAGGCGTGCAGGCTAAACGCCATCTTCAGCTCATAGATCGGCATGGCGGTGAGCCGCGCCACGAAGATGCCGTGCAAACGCTTCAACGCCCAATGCAGTCGCTTGAGGCGGCTGACCGACACCTCAACCGTTAGTCCGACCGTCGCCGCCTCGGCCATCGGCATTAGGCCGACCAGCGGCGGGAGCCCGGCATAGCCGGAGTAGGCGGAAAGCTCGGGAGCGGCAGGATCTTGCGGCGCACCGGCATCCATCGGAAGTTCCCCCGCGGGTCATTTTGCAACAGTTGCGTTCCGGACCACGCAACTATCGCGAAATCGCAAAAAGCGCCGCCGCCGGCCCGAGACCACCCCAGCGCCCTCGGCAAATCGCAGTTTGCGGAGCAAGCCACTGATTGGAAACGGTTTGTGCGCCGCAAAGCGGTTGCCGGGCGAAACTTTTCATTGGTCTCCTGGTCCTCGGGCCGGCGGCGAGTGGCGCGGCCGCGCTGCGGCGTTTCGGGCCGGCGGGGTGCGCGCCCGCGAGCGCCCCACTAAAGTGGGATTCAGAGTTGGCGAGCGAGGTTGCTTGCGAGCGTCAGGTTCCCGATTGGGACTAACATCTGGAGTGCCCGACCGGTACTACGTCATCTTGCAGCCAGTACACTAATGACGCCTTTACGCAGCTCGATTCCTTCTCAGCGAACCCGGTGGCGTGCCAGTGAAGCGTGGAAGATGCGGGAGGACAGATCCAGAGGTGAGCGGCGCCAGGGCCTTGATCCGGCGACTAGCAGCGCCGCGCTCGGCTTTGCCGGAAGTGTCCGCGTGGTGCGAAGCGAGGGGCCTCAACCCGGAGCTGCCGGGGGCCGAACATATATCTTTACCGAGGCCGGACTCCTTAAGCTGACCGTCATCCGCTTCCCAAATGGCGAGCACAGGATGGAACATCGGTACGGGCGCGGCGGAGTGTTGCAAGAGCGCTCCGATACCGATAAGAATGGTCGTATCCAGGGTCTGAAATACACCTACGACGCCCAGGCGAGGCTGATCGAAATGAGGGAATCGGGCGCGGGCCGCGGCAGGGTGACCGCAACAGTCAATTATGAGGTGGACGGCCGGTTTCGGCGGGTCCAACATTGCCCACCTCCCGTGGCCGGCCGCGCAGTGCTGCACCTGGTTCCGGGAGGGCGCCAGCTCTACCGCGTGCCTGGGTTGCGAGAAATCCAGACGGAGTATGACTCGTCCGCGTTGCCTCGATTCTCGCGCCTGGTAGCCCAGAGTGCGCCGCCGGTGGCCGTGTTACTGAACTACTCCCCAAGAGGCCTCCTTCTAGGCGAGTTCCTCGCACGGCTACCCGCAGAGGCGGAATTCATGGCATGGGCAGAGGCTGAAACGATGGAAAGGCTGCGGAGGGCGCCGGAGCGAGCTGCGACCTATGCGTACGACAAGCACGGAAATTGCATTGCCGAGGCCGTTGAGCTGGGTGGCGAGGTCGTGTATAGAGTCGAGCGACTCTTCGATGCACATGGTAGCCCGACCCAGGAGATTACGACCCGCCGCGGCGGGTCTAAGGCGCGGAGCGAGATCAATTACGAGTACGACAGTCGCGGCAACTGGCTGCGATCCGTTCGGCAGACTCAATCCAGCGCAGGCGCCTCCATGCAAGAGTGGCGACGCGAGATTGCCTACTTTTCCTAACCAGCCAACGCGGGTTGGTGGGCGGGCGGATTCTGCGTTGGCGAGCGAGATTGCTTGCGAGTGTCAGCTTGCCGACTTGGCCGGTTTGGCGGCGGCCTTGGCCTTGCCCGTTTTGCGCTTCTTCTTGCGAGCCTGGGCTGGGGCGGCAACGGTGGTGGCGCTGACCGTAGGCGCCGGCGTTGGCGGCTTGGTCAGGTCGGCCATGTCGTCGGTGAGATAACTATTGATGGTGAAGACGGCCGGGGATTCGGACGAGCGGGCGTAGTACTCGCTTTCGCCTTTTTTATTGCCGACTTCGAGCCGACCCTGGCCCCCTTTCCAGACCAAGGAGACGACGGTGGCGGGATGGGCGAGGCCGTACTTGGCGGCAGTTTTGCCGGTGGGATCGACGATGGCGTCCATCTGAGCGTTGGCGATGGCGTCGGTAAGGTTTTGGATGTTGTCGGCTTGCGGGCCAGTCCATTTACCTTTGCTGCGCTTGAATTCGAGGCTTTTGCCGCGGTAGCGAAGGGCGACGGAGTCGACCGCATCGCTGGTGAAGTGCAGCACGCTCTTGTCGCGCAGGTCGAAGGCGGCCTTGATCATATCGCCCTTGACGTAGGTGGGAATGGTATAAACATCGGGCGAATCGGCCAGCTTGAGATAGAGATCGTCGCCGGTGGGGGTATTGGAACCGAACAGGAAGCGGTACTTGGAGCCGTTAGCGAGGCTGATGGCGACAGAGGCGGCATCGTCGAGACCAAAGGGGGCGAGGTTCTTTTCCGCGCCGATCTTTTCGGCGGGATCGAGGCTGGAAGCGGTGGTCAGCAGCGTGGTGACCGCGCCGGAGTCGGCAGCGGCGGCGTAGGGCTGCGCCAGCTGCCACTGATCCTTGACCTTGTCGAGAATGACGGCAGGCTGACCGCTCTGATCGACTTCGATCCGGTTGGCTTGCCCGGGATCGAACTTGACCAGGGCGGGAGTCGCCGAAGAGGCGGGCTTCTTTTCCGGCCACCAGCGCAGGGCGGCGAAGAGTCCGACGAGAATGACCACGGCAATGATCAAGCGCTTCATATATCGACTCCGCAATAGGCGCCGCTATGCGGCGCGACGGCGCCACCAAACGAACACGCCGCACAGCACGATGAACACCGGCAGATAAACCAACACCGACAGCCAGATGGTCTGCATCTGGGAAGTATTCAAGTTGATCGGGGCGTTCTGCCGCGGCTTGGGACGAATGCTGATGAAGCTCTCTTGCGCCGCCAGCCAGTTCATGGTGTTGAGGGCGAGGTCGCGGTTGCCGCCGAAAGTAATGACGTCGTTGGCGGGGAAGTCGGCGCTGCCGAAGACGACGAAGCGGCCGCCGCCGGATTTATCCCCGGAACCGGACAGCGTGCCGGCCACGCCCAGGGTCAGCGGCCCGCGCAAGGCGGAGGCCTCGTTGAGGCGCACCTCGCCATTCGCAAAATTGGTGCTGGCCACGCTGGCCGGCGAGGTCTCGAGCAACGGTTCGACGACCGCCGTCGCCGCCTTGTCGTCGCCCGGCTGCACGGTGCGGGCGTAGGGAAAGATGGTAGCGACGTGACCCATCTGATCGGTGATGGGATGAGTGTCGTAGTTGGCGACGATGGGCATCAGCTCGCTGGCGCCGAAGAGCCGGCCGATGCCGCTTTGGTCCACGACAATGTCCGGGGTGAGCTTGACGTCGAGCGAGTTCTCGAGGTACTGGACGAGCGGCCCTTTGCTTTCCGGGCCGAGCATGAACAGCGCGCGGCCGCCTCCCTTCAGGTAAGCGTCAATGGCGGTGATTTCCGGGGCAACAAAGGAATGGGAGGGACCGGCGACGACGAGGATCGAGCAATCCTTGGGAATCGCCGGCTGCTGGGCGAGGGGCAGGGTCTTGACGGTGAAATTCTCGTCCTCGAGCGCCTTCTTGAGAACGCTGTAGCCCGTGCGGCCGGTGTCGCCGGGATCGCGCTCGCCTTCGGTGTCGGTGAAGTAGACGATCTTGGGGCCGCCCTTGAGGACGCGCACCATGGCGTTGGTGATGTCTTGCTCGTCGAGGGTGGTGACCAACTGCTTGCGGCCGGCGCTGGCCACGACCGTGGTGCCATAGGTGCGGATTTTGTATTGATTCGCGAGATCGGGATGACGATCGGGATCGACGAACTGGACCTTGACGCGATTCGACTCGCGCTGATAGCGGCCGAGGAATTGCTTGGCGTGCGGGAACTCGCTGGAATGGTCGAAGTAGATCAGGTCCATCGGCTGGCGCAGATCGGCGACGATCTTCACCGACTCGGGACTGAGGCTATAACGATGATTCTTGGTCAGGTCCCAGCTATGGTCGTGCCGCGAGGCGACCACGTTGATCGCCACCAGCACGGCGGCGACGATCACAATGTAGGCGATGAGGCTGCCGCGCGCGGCCAACTTATGGTGCCAAGAGCGCGGCGCGCCGCGGGCCGTGTCGTTGCCATCTTCGGGGTGCTTGGTTTCTTCCGGCATAGTGACTCCGTTGCGGCGCTACTCCGCCACCTCCATCCGCCGCGCGGTCAAGAACAAGCCGCCCACGATCAAGCTGAGGTAATAGACCAGGTCCTTCACGTCGATCAGCCCCTGGGTGAAGTTCTGAAAATGAGAAGTGATCGACAAATAGGAAAAGAAGCCGGAGAGAGCGCCGCCGCCGTAGGCGGTGACCCAGTTAGCCACCCAAAGCAGCAGGAACAGGGCAAAGGTGACGACGCCGGCGACGATTTGGTTGCGCGTGAAGCTAGAGATGAGCAGGCCAAGCGCCAAAAAAGTTCCGCCCATCAGCGCCAGGCCCAGAAAGGCGGCCCACAACGCGCCCACGTCGGGCTTGCCGTAATGGACGACAACGGCGACGTAGCCGGCGGAGATGATCAGCAGCAAGACGAGCAGGCCAAAGCTGGCAAGGAATTTGCCCAGCACCACCTCCATGCGGCGCACGGGCGAGGTCTTGAGCAGTTCGATGGTGCCGCTGCGCAACTCCTCGGAGTAGGTGCGCATGGTGATCATCGGCAGCAAGAACAGCAAGGTGATGCCGATGTCGAAAAACAGCGGTTGCAAGACCTGGGTATTGACGTCGAGCGAGCCTTGCCCGAAGGCGCCGCCGCCCAGGCTCTGCATCACGTACATGGCGAGCATGCTATAGAAGAAAAAGCCCGCGATCAGCGCGAAGAGCGCCAGGACGACGTAGGCAGCGGGAGTGACGAAGTAGAGCTTCCACTCCTTGCGAATGATGGCCCAAAAACCGGTCATGAACGAACTCTCCTCCTAGGCAAACCGACGGTGAAGCCGGCTCAGGCCGCCGGAGCGGCGGCCGTCAACTTCAAGAAGATCTCCTCCAGGCTGAGCTCCACCGCCTTCAGCTCGAGCAATCCCCAGCCGCCCGCGACCACGGCGTGGGCCAGGGTTTCGCGCACGTCGGCGCCCTTGGCCTCGACCTGAAAGTGCACGATACCGCCGCCCACGGCGGGGCGAGCGGCGACGGCGGCGACGCCGGGCACGGCGGAGAGAGCGGCGCTGACGCGGTCGGCCGGCCCTTTGACCTCGAGCACCAGCGTGTCGGTATTTTTGACGCGGCGCGCGAGATTTTCCGGGCTATCGACCGCAACCAATTCGCCGCGATTGATGATGATGACGCGCTCGCAAACCTGGGCGGCCTCGGAGAGGATGTGAGTGCTGAGAATGACGGTGTGATCCCCGGCCAGGCCGCGGATCAACTCGCGCGTCTCGTTGCTCTGGCGGGGATCGAGGCCGGCGGTGGGCTCGTCGAGGATCAGCAAGCCGGGCTCGTGCAGGATGGCCTGGGCGATGCCGACGCGCTGGCGATAGCCCTTCGAGAGGCGGCCGATGACGCGGTGGCGCACGTCGCCGAGCGCACAGCGCTCGCAGGCGCGCTCGACGCGCGCCTTGATGTCGCGGCCCGGCACCTGCTTGAGGCGGGCCACGAAGCGCAGGTAATCGCTGACCGTCATTTCCGGATAGACGGGTGGCAGCTCGGGCAGATAGCCGATGCGACGCTTGACCTGGATGGGCTTCTGGCGCAAGGGGACGCCCTCGACCCGCACCTCGCCGGCGGAGGGCGGCAGATAGCCGGTAATCATGCGCATGGTCGTGGTTTTGCCGGCGCCGTTGGGGCCGAGAAAGGCGACAATCTCGCCTTTTTTGGCGCTGAAGCTGATGTCATTGACGGCCCGCGCGGGGCCATATTGCTTGCTGAGGTGGGAGACTTCGAGCACGAGTCGACTCCTAGGCGACGGGCTGGCGCCGGCGCGCGCCGAAGGTAATGCTAACCCAGCCGCGGCGGGCAGGAAAGAGCCCGCCCAAACGTCTATAGACGGCGGCCGCCGGGCGGCAGGTTACATTTTTTCGCCGCCGCGCGAACCAGGGCACGATTGTATCGCAATGGGATGCAGATTGACAGGCAGGGCGGAGGGCCGCTAGCGGCGGCCGGCTGGCTCGGCGAAGGGAGCGGACCGAGGCCGGCAAGAGGCGACGGCTAGGCGGGATCAGGCTCTGGCCGCGCGGCGGGGGCGGTCCCGGTACAATGGCTCGGTGCCGCCCGTAATCACCATCTACCCCGGCAGTTTCGATCCGCCGACCAACGGCCACTTGGATCTGATCGAGCGGGGGAGCCGGCTCTTCGACCGGCTGATCGTGGCCGTGCTGCGCAACGCCGGTAAGCAGCCGCTTTTCACTCCCGGCGAGCGCGTCGCGATGCTGCAGGCCATCGCCGCCGGGCTGGGCAATGTAGAGGTGCGCGAGTTCGAGGGGCTGCTGGTGGACTTCGCGCAGGAATGCGGCGCGCACTCCGTGCTGCGCGGCATTCGCGCCATCAGCGACTACGAATACGAGCTGCAAATGGCGCTGATGAATCGCCGCCTGGCGCCGCGCCTGGAGACGGTGTTCCTGATGCCGGCGGAAGCCTATTCCTACGTCAGCTCGCGGCTGGTGAAGGAGGTTTTCGAGCTGGGCGGGTCGATTTCCGGGCTGGTGCCACCGCTGGTGGAGGCGCGGCTCAAAGCCAAGATGCCGCGGTGAAAGCGGGGCTGGCTTACACTGGAGGCATGCCCACGACCGCCTCTCTTCTTCCCTCGCCGGGCGCCGCGCGCATGGGTCGCATCTCCGTTTCCGCCACTGCCGCGGTGGTGATAGAGGCGGAAAAGCTGCGGGCCGCGGGCGCGGACCTGGTGGACTTCGGCGCCGGCGAGCCGGACTTTCCCACCCCCGAACACATTAAGCGCGCGGCCATCGCCGCCATCCAGGAAGACTTCACGCGCTACACCGCGACGGGCGGCATCGCGGCGCTGAAAGACGCCATCCGCCAGACGCACGGGCAAGATTTCGGCAGCCAGTACGAACGCGAAGAAGTGCTGGTCACGGTGGGCGGCAAGCACGCCTTATTCAACGCCATCAGCGCCTTGATCGATCACGGCGACGAAGTGATCCTACCGGCGCCCTATTGGGTGAGCTTCAAGGACCAGATCACATACGCGGGCGGCACGCCGGTCATCGTGGCGACGGACGAGAACGACGGCTTTGGCCTCAGCGCGGAAATGATCGCGCGGCAGGTGACGGCGCGGACGCGCATGATCCTGCTCAATTCGCCCGCCAACCCGAGCGGGGCGGTGTTCACGCCGGAGACTTTTCGCGGCGTGCTGGAACTCTGCCGCGAGCGCGGGCTCTGGCTGCTCAGCGACGAGTGCTACGCCAAGTTCGTCTATGATGGCCGGCCCTATAGCGCGGCGGGCGAGCCCAACGCCAAGGACTGGCTGATCGTGGCCGGCTCGCTGTCGAAGACTTACGCCATGACCGGCTGGCGGCTCGGCTATCTGCTGGGGCCGCGGGCGGTCATCAAGAAGGCGGTCAATTTGCAGTCGCACTCGACCTCGAACGCGACTTCGTTCGTGCAAAAGGCCGGGATCGCCGCCCTGACCGGGCCGCAAGAGCCGGTGGCCGCGATGCTGGCCGAGTACACGCGACGGCGGCGGGCGATCGTCGAGGGGCTGCGCGCGATCCCCGGGGTGAGCTGCACGATGCCGGCGGGCGCCTTCTACGCCTACCCCAACATCGGCGCGCTGCTGGGGCGGCCGGGAACGGCGACGCCACTGGAATTCGCCGCGAAGCTGCTGCACGAAGCGGGAGTGGTGACGGTGCCTGGCGAAGCGTTCGGCACCGACCGCCATATTCGCTTCTCCTACGCGACATCGCTCGAGACGATCCAGAAGGGGCTGGAGCGTTTCGCGGATTTCTGCGCCAAGCTGCGCTAGGGCGCCTCGGAAAGCGACGGCAGGCGCGACCAAAGCGAGCCGACGCGGCCATCGCGCTGATCCTGGAGCGCGAAATGAGCGAGGAAGTCGCCGCGAGCGGGAGCTTGCAACACGCCCGCCAGCGTCCAGGGAGGGCCGGAGCGGCTCATCCGGGGCGGAACTTCGACGGCGATTACGACGATGCGCCGCACGATACCGTCGAGATCCTGCACGGCGGCGACGAGCTTAAAGCTAGTTCCCGTGCGCAGTTCAGCCTCGGACAAGATAGAACGTGGAATCGTTAGGCGATAGCTAGCGAGACGATCGCCGTTCTCCTTCGGCACGACGGCCTGCCAGCGCAAATTCATGCGCAGGCCAGGGACGGAGATGGGGGCGAGAAAGGCGGCGCCGAGGCTGGCGGCATCATCCTCGGCACGCAGCACGGGATCGGCGCGGGTGATGTAGCCGCGGCGGGCTTCGACCTTTAGCCCGGGACGGCGGACGCGCAGCGCGATTTTGTGGTACGCGATTAATCCATTCCGTTCGGGTGGCGGGCTAAAAGTCAGAAGGTAATAGGAGCGCCAGCGGCGCTGCGCACGAGCGAGTAACTGCCAGGTGAAATTGTCGCCCATCAGCGCTTCGCCGCCGGTGGCCCGCGCCGCTTCTTTCATGGCTTCCCTGCTAGGCCAATCCGGGCTCAGCGCGACACCGGTGACATCCACCGGGAACAGCGAGATTTCGGCCTCGTTGAGCAGTTCATAGACATCGGTGCTGCGCCACGGGTCGGCGGGGGACCAAGGCGCGGCGGGGCCGGCCAGCAAATCGGGGTGGAGCGGATCGAGCGGCGGCGGGACGAAGAACGGATGGGCGGTGAGCCAGATCGCCACCTTGCGACCGGGCACGCGGGTGAACAGATAGCCCAGGTCGCGCAAGGAATCGAGCACCGATCCGCCGGCGAGGTCGCGCGCGGGCGGGCCTGCGGCGGGGGTTGGAGGCGGGAAGGGACCGGAGCGCTGCTTTTGCAACGTGGATGGCGGCTTGGTGGCGGCGGAATCCCAGGGTGCGGCAAGGGGATAAAGGTCGGGATCTTGCCACATCAACATCGGGCGCGTCCAACGGGCGGCGGCGGCGAGGAGTTGCTCGCGGTCAGCCGTGAAGGGCTGGAGCAGCATGAGCTTGCGGGCGACGCCGAAAATCGCGACAGGCTGGCCGGGCTGCAGATCGGCGCGCAAGAAGCGCAGCAACGAGCCGCGCAGCTCCGACATCTCGATCGGCGTGGTATCGCGATAATCGAGCAGAAGAATGACCCAACTGGGAGCCGGGTTGGGCGCGTTCGTGGCCGCGAAACGGGGCCCAAGCGTGGGCGGCGTGGCGGCGGCGCGGATCAACTCGGCGGTGACGATGGGCACGGGGCGGCCGTCAACCGTGAGCACGAAATCGGCGGCATGCAGATCGGGGACAAGATCGCCATTGCGATCCACGACGTTGGCGGACACCAGCACGCGTTGCGTCTGGCTGCGAAAGACGGGAACCTGGCACCAGGCGGCGGCCAGGCAAGCGGCGACAAGGCAGGTGCGCGCCGCGCTCCGGCTCGCATCTCCGGTTCGCTTCGCTAAGCCGCGCACGGCTGAATCATAGTGCGGTTACCCGGGTTTTTCCACTTTCCTATCTCCAGGATCGCCTTTTAGTCAGGGCGGCGCAGGCGGCAGCCGACGGTTCTGGGCGACAATCGGACGCGAGCGTGAGCCATGGCCCTATTTATCGAAAAACGCACGGTGATTCCTGCGGCGGCTCGCCGACAACCGTGCACCACGACGAGCAATGATGCCGCGCCCAGCACGCCAGTTTCCAGGCGGAGATGACAAATATCATCTTGGGAATAGGTACAGGCCGAGCTAGAATTTGTTTCGACGCCCGAGAGCAGGTGGGACGAATGCGAGAGCCGTCCAGCCCGATGCGGAGGCTGCGGCGCCTGTTGTGGGCGGCGCTGCCGCTGGCTGCGATTTTGGCGGCCGGGCAGGCGCCGGCGGGCACGGCCGACGCCGCGGCGCTGGGACGGCAGCAATTCACCGGCGCGATTCCTCTTCAAAACGGCGGTCCGGCTTGCGCGAGTTGCCATGAGGCGGCCGGCTTGGCTTTTCCCAACGGCGGGACGCTGGGACCGAATCTGAGCGCGAGCTACAAGCGGATCGGACCACTGGGCTTTCAGATCGCGCTACGGACGCTGTACTTTCCCGCGATGGCGCCGATCTATCGCGACCACCAGCTCACGGTGGCGGAGCAAGCCGACCTGATGGCCTTCTTCGCCGCCGACGCCCGCCGGCCGGCGGCAGCGGCGGCGACGCCGCGGATCGTGGCCGTCGCCATCGCGTGTTGCGTCGTTCTCTTCCTGCTAACCGCTTTTGCCTGGCGCGACCGGCTGCGCGGCGTGCGCGGCAGGCTGGTGGCTTCGGCGCGGGGCCGCGCGCGCGGCGCCGGAGGGCTGCGGTGAGCTGGATCAAGGATCTGGTCAACCCGCAATTGCGGCACTGGGAGGAGTTCTACCGCAACCGCTGGCAGCACGACGCGGTGATTCGCAGCACGCACGGGGTGAACTGCACGGGCGGCTGCTCGTGGAACGTTTACGTCAAGAACGGCATCGTCACCTGGGAGACGCAGGCGCTCGATTACCCCAGCTTGGAGGCCGGGCTGCCGCCTTACGAGCCGCGCGGCTGCCAGCGCGGCATCGTTTTCTCCTGGTACATCTACAGCCCGGTGCGGCTGCGCTATCCCTACGTGCGCGGCGTGCTGCTCGACTTGTGGCGGGCGGCGAAGGCGGAGCACTCCGACCCGGTCGAGGCTTGGGCGGCGCTCGTGGAGAACGGAAAGCAGCGGCGCTCCTACCAGCAGGCGCGGGGCAAGGGCGGGCTGCGGCGGGCGAGCTGGGACGAATGCCTGGAGTTGATCGCCGCCAGCGTTTTGTACACGGCGCGCAAGCACGGCCCCGACCGCATCGTCGGCTTCTCGCCCATTCCCGCGATGTCCATGCTCAGCTACGCCGCCGGCTCCCGCCTGATCGAGATGCTGGGCGGCGTGATGCTGAGCTTTTACGACATGTACGCGGACTTTCCCCCGGCCTCGCCCGAGACCTGGGGCGAGAAGACGGACGTGGCGGAAAGCGCCGACTGGTTCAACAGCAAGTACATCGTGGTGGAGGGCAGCAATCTCTCGATGACGCGCACGCCGGACGTGCATTTCGTCGCCGAGGCGCGCCATCACGGCGCCAAGCTGGTGGTGCTCTCGCCCGACTTCAGCCAGGTCTCGAAGTTCGCGGACTGGTGGATTCCGGCCAACGCGGGCATGGATTCGGCGCTGTGGATGGCGGTCAACCACGTGGTGCTGAAGGAATTTCACGCCGCGCGCGAGGTGCCTTACTTTCGCGACTACTTGCGACGCTTCTCCGACGCGCCGTTCCTGGTCGAGCTGGAGAAGACCGCGGACGGCTACGCGCCGGGCGCCTTCTTGCGCGCCGAACGCCTGCCGGGCTCGGCGGAGGTGGAGCTGGGGGCGTGGAAGCTGGCGGTGCTCGACGAGGCCAGCAACCAGCCGCGCATTCCCCAGGGAACGCTCGGTTTCCGCTGGCAGCAGCGGCCGGGGCAATGGAATCTGGAGATGAAGGACGGCGCCAGCGGCGAGGCGATCACGCCCTGCCTGAGCGTCTTGGGCCGGCACGACACCGCCTTGCCGGTCGGCTTCACCGAGTACGGAACAGGCAGCGCCTTCCAGCGCCCCGTGCCGGCGCGCTATCTGGAGACGCGCGAGGGGCGGGTGCCAGTGACGACCGTCTTCGACCTGCTGCTGGCGCAGTTCGGGGTCAACCGCGGACTGGCGGGCGAGACGCCGGTCGAGTACGACGACGCGCAGGCGCCCTACACCCCGGCCTGGCAGGAGCGCTTCACCGGCGTGGGCCGCAACACGGTGGTGCAGCTGGCGCGCGAATTCGCCGGCACGGCGGAGCGAACCGGCGGCAAGTGCACGATCATCATCGGCTCGGGCATCAATCACTGGTACCACGCCAATCTGCACTACCGCACCGGCATCACGACGCTGATTCTTTGCGGCTGCGTGGGCGTCAACGGCGGAGGGCTGAACCATTACACGGGGCAGGAAAAGCTGATCCCGATGGCGTCATGGACGACGCTGGCCATGGCGCTCGATTGGACGCGGCCGCCGCGGCTGCAAAACAGCCCCTCGTTCCATTACGTGCATAGCGACCAATGGCGGTACGAGAGCGGCTTTCCGGGCGCGCCGCCGGCGGCGGGTCGCTTCGCCAAGCGGCACATCATGGACCTGCAAGCGGCGGCGGTGCGGATGGGCTGGCTGCCGTTCTATCCGCAGTTCGACCGCAATCCGCTGGAACTGGCGGCGGAGGCGGAGCAGGCGGGCGCGAGCGGCGACGCGGAGGTGATCGCGTGGACGGTGGAGCAACTGCGCCAGCGCAAGCTGCGCTTCGCGGTCGAAGATCCGGACGCGCCGGAGAACTGGCCGCGGGTGTGGTTCATCTGGCGCGCCAACGCGCTGCACACCAGCGCCAAGGGGCACGAGTTCTTCCTGCGCCACTACCTGGGCACGCACGACAACGCCATCGCGCCGGAGGCCGCCGCCGGCACGCTCGAGGACGTAGCGTGGCGGGAACCGGCGCCGCAAGGAAAGATGGACCTGGTGGTGGACCTCAACTTCCGCATGGACACTTCGGCGCTGTATTCCGACGTGATCCTGCCCTCGGCCAGTTGGTACGAGAAGAACGACCTCAACACCACCGACCTGCACTCTTATCTGCACCCGCTGGGGCAGGCGGTTCCCCCCTGCTGGGAATCGAAGAGCGACTGGGACATCTTCCGGCTGCTGGCGGAGAAGATCGCGGCGCTAGCGCCGGCGCATTTTCCCGCCCCGTTTCGCGACATCGTGGCCACGCCGCTGCTGCACGACACGCGCGACGAGATCGCCCAACCGCAGCCGCGCGACTGGGGGAAGCAAGAGTGCGAGCCGATTCCCGGGCAGACGATGCCGCACTTGCACGTGGTCACGCGCGACTACACCAACCTCCAGCACCGCTTTTGCGCGCTGGGGCCGGGCATTCGCGAGCACGGAGTGGAAGACCACGGGGTGGAGATACCGGTCGGCGATCTCTACGACGCCTATACCCGCGCGGCGCCGACCTACGAATGGAACGGCGCCACGTATCCCTCGCTGGTCGAGCCGGTGCAGGCGGCCAACGTGGTGCTGCACTTCGCGCCGGAATCGAACGGCGAGGTCGCCTATCGCGGTTTCCTCGAACGGGAGCGGCAGACGGGGCGGACGCTGGCCGACTTGGCGGCGCCGTATCGCGGCGTACGCTACGATTTCGCGGCGCTGGCGCAGCAGCCGCGCCGCATTCTCACCAGCCCGTGCTGGTCGGGCATCGTCAACGACGGGCGCGCCTACACCGGCTACGCGCAGAACGTGGAGCGGCTGGTTCCCTGGCGCACGCTCAGCGGGCGGCAGCACTTCTATCTCGACCACGAGGCCTATCGCGCCTTCGGCGAGTCACTGGCCACGTTCAAGCCGCCCATCACCCTGGCGGCGAGCGGAAACCTGGAGGCGACGAACGCCGCCGACGGCATTACGCTGGCGTGCATCACGCCGCATGGAAAGTGGCATATCCACAGCACCTACTACGACGACCTGCGTATGCTGACGCTATCGCGCGGCATCGAGCCGTTTTGGCTGAACGACCAAGACGCGGCCGCCATCGGCGTGGCGGACAACGAATGGGTGGAGGCGTACAACGACAATGGCGTGGTGGTGACGCGGGCGGTGGTGAGCGCGCGGGTGCCGCGGGGATTATGCATCTTTTACCATGCGCCGGAACGGACGATTTCGTTTCCCAAGTCGCCGGCGCGCCGCCACCGCCGACCCGGCGGCACCAACAGCCTCACGCGGCTGCGCTTGAAGCCGGTACTGATGGCGGGCGGCTATGCCCAGCACACGTATCGCTTCAACGATTACGGCCCGCCGGCGACGGATCGCGACACCTACGTGGTGGTGCGCAAGCTGCCGGGCGCGCCGCAGTGGGATTGAGGATGGCGGAACAGGAGCCTCGGCCATGAACATTCGCGCCCAGATGGCGATGGTCTTTCACCTCGACAAATGCATCGGCTGCCATACCTGCAGCTTGGCGTGCAAGAACATTTGGACCGACCGCCCCGGCACCGAGTACATGTGGTGGAACAACGTCGAGACCAAGCCGGGCACCGGCTATCCCACCTTGTACGAGGATCAGGAAAAGTACCGCGGCGGCTGGGAGCTCAAGGACGGCGAGCTGCGGCTGCGCTTGGGCAGCCGGCCGAGCGAACTGGTGAATATCAGCTTCAACCCTCGGCTGCCGACGCTCGACGATTACTACGAGCCTTGGACCTACAAATACGACGAGCTGATCAACGCGCCGCTGGGCGACGATCAGCCGGTGGCGCGCCCAATCTCGATGATCACCGGCCGGGAGATGGAGATCGAGGCCGGCCCCAACTGGGATGACGATCTGGGCGGATCGCAGATCTACGCGGCCAACGATCCCAATCTCCAGAAGCTGAGCGAGCAGGAGCGGCGCGATTTTTTCGACTTGCAGCAACTGGTGTTCTTCTACCTGCCGCGCATCTGCAACCACTGCCTCAACCCCAGTTGCGTCGCCGCCTGCCCGACCGGCGCCATTTACAAGCGCGGCGAAGACGGCATCGTGCTGATCAGCCAGGAGAAGTGCCAGGGCTGGCGCATGTGCGTTTCCGGCTGCCCCTACAAGAAGGTTTATTTCAACTGGTCCACGGGCAAGTCGGAGAAGTGCATTCTCTGCTATCCGCGCCTGGAGAGCGGGCAGGCGCCGGCTTGCTTCCACACTTGCCCGGGCCGCATTCGCTACCTGGGCATGGTGCTCTACGACGCGGACCGCATCCAGGCCACGGCCAGCCGCCCGGATCGGGAACTGGTGGCGGCGCAGCGGGAACTGCTGCTCGATCCCAACGATGCCGCGGTGCTGGCCGAGGCGCACGCGCAGGGGATCGAGGACAAGGTGTTGGACGCCTGCCGGCGCTCGCCGGTCTATCGCTACGTGAAGGAGTGGGGGTTGGCGCTGCCGCTGCATCCGGAGTGGCGCACGCTGCCGATGCTGTTTTACGTGCCGCCGCTCTTGCCGGTGCTGGCGACGATGTCGGGCGACAATTACGAACTGGCGAGGGATTTCTTCCCCAGCCTCGACAGCATTCGCATTCCCATGCGCTACCTGGCCAGCCTGTTCAGCGCCGGCGACGAGGAGACGATCCTGAAGGTTTATCGCAAGCTGATGGCGGGGCGGCTTTATCTGCGCGCCGAGACGGTCGGCGACGTGCCCGCCGATCAGGTCGAGCGAGCGCTGGCCGAAGCGGAAACCGGCGGCGAGGAGCTGAAGGCGATCTATCGTCTCACGACGCTGGCCACCGCCGAGGAGCGTTACGTGATACCGCCCTTCTTGCGGGAGCAGGCGATCGAGGCTACGGGCGATCCACACTTGTTCCAAGAGGCGGCGGGGGCGGGATTTTTGCAGTGGCCGCAGCGGGGGGCGTAGGCAGGACCGCGATGGGAGCGTACACCTTATTCGCCGACGTTCTCGATTACCCGGGCCCGGATTGGCCGGCGGCGCTGGCGCGGTGCCGCGCGGAGGCCGGCGGCGGGGAACTCGAGGCCTTCGCGGCAGCGGTCTCCGGTCTGACGCCGGGCCAGTTGCAGGAGGCGTACACGGCGGCTTTCGACATGCAGCCGGAAATGACGCTGAACACCGGCTACCACATCTTCGGCGACGACTACGCGCGCAGCCTGTTTCTGGCGCAACTGGCGGAAATTTACCGCGCCCAGGGCTTCGGAGCGGGCAGCGAACTGCCGGATCACGCCTGCCTGTTGCTGCGCTTTCTCGACCGCGGCGGCGGACCCGCGTGCGACGGCCTGGCCGAGGAGGGCCTGGCGCCGGCGCTGGCCCGGGTGGCGGAACGATTGGAGGCGGCGCGGCATCCCTACGGCCATCTATTGCGCGCCATTGTGGCGGCGCTGCCGCCGCCGGGGCTGGAACTGGCGCGGGCGGAGCGCAGCGTCCTGCCAGTGCTGAGTTGAGGAGCTAGCCGATGACGCCGCGACCGCTCGACATGTTTTGGTTCGTGGCCGTGCCGTACGTGGCTCTGGTGCTGGCCATCTTCGGGGGCATCTACCGCTATTACCGGCGGCGCTTCACCTACTCCAGCCTTTCCTCGCAGCTGCTGGAAAATCGGCGCTTGTTTTGGGGCTCGGTTTCGTGGCACTACGGCATCACGCTGATCCTGCTGGCGCATCTGCTGGCGGCGCTGTTTCCCGGCGCGGCGGCCTGGCTGCTCGGCGGCCGCATTCGCCTCATGGTGCTGGAATTCACCGGCATGGCGCTGGCGCTCTATGCGCTGGTGGGGCTGCTGATCTTGATCGCGCGGCGCTGGCCGACCCTATCGCTGCCGCGGGCGACGACCTCGACCATGGACGGTTTCCTGCTGTTTTTCCTCTTGGTGCAGGTCGTCACGGGCTTGGGTGTCTCGATGTTCAATCGCTGGGGCGGGTTGTGGTATTTAAAGACGGCGGTGCCCTGGTTCTGGTCGCTGGTGCGGCTGCACCCGGACGTCCGCACGGTGGCGTTTCTGCCGGGCTTCGTGCAAGTCCACTTCGTAATCGGATTCATCGTAATTTTGCTGTTTCCTTTCAGCCGGCTGGTACACCTGGTGAAGTTCCCGCTGCCTTACCTATGGCGCCCGTATCAGGTAGTGATCTGGAACCGGCCGCGGCCGACGGCGACGACGACCGCCCAGCGGAGCGAATGATGGACATGGAAGAACCTTGCCGCGAGTGCGGCGAAGACGTTTCGCGGCGGCGATTTCTCGCCCGCCTCAGCATCTGGGCGGGCGCGGTTGGGGCGGCGCTGGTCGCGGTGCCGAGCATCGGGTTTCTGCTCGGCCTGCGGCGGCCGACGAAGGTCTGGCGCGGCGTGGGCGCGGCAAGCGGCTTTGAAGTCGGCGCCACCGTCAAAGTTTCATTTCTCGACCCCTCGCCCTTGCCCTGGGCAGGGGTGACAGCGAGGACCGCGGCCTGGCTGCGGCGAGTAAGCGATACGGAATTCATCGCTTTCTCGGTGAACTGCACGCATCTCGGCTGCCCGGTGCGATGGCTGCCCGGCGCCAATCTTTTCATGTGTCCGTGCCACGGCGGGGTTTTTTACGCCGACGGCACGGTGGCCTCCGGACCGCCGCCGCGCCCGCTGACGCGCTATCCGGTGCGCGTCAACGCCGGCCAGGTCGAGGTCTTCACCAGTCCGCTGCCCATCACCTAACTTCATGGACGACCCTCGCAGCGCATCATCATCCGGGGAATCCGCCGCGCCGGCGCCCGCACCCACCGAGCCTCCGGCCCGGCGCGCCGGCCTGGGGCGGCGCTGCGCGCACTGGTTCGACGACCTGACGGGCGTTTCCGCGCTGCTGGGGCCGATCCTGCGCCATCCCGTGCCGCGCGCCCGCAAGTCGGCTTGGCTTTACGTCTTGGGCAGCGCCACGCTTTTCGTTTTTCTGCTCCAAATCGTCACCGGCATCGCCCTGGCCAGCGCCTACGTGCCGTCATCGGGGCAGGCGTACCTGACGCTGCAGTTTATCGACAGCACGAAATTGGGCGCCATCGTGCGCGGCCTGCATTATTTCGGCGCGTCGGCGATGGTGATCCTGATCGGTATCCACGCCATTCGCGTTTATTTGATGGCGGCCTACAAATACCCGCGGCAGATGAACTGGCTGACGGGCGTGGTGCTGCTGTTTTTGACGCTGGGCATGGCCTTCACCGGCCAGCTGCTGCGCTGGGATCAGAACGGCTTCTGGTCGGCGGTGGTGGGGGCGGAGCAGGCGGGGCGCACGCCGTTCCTGGGCGGATGGTTCGGACATTTCGTGCTGGCGGGAGATACGGCGGGCGGCGCCACGCTGAGCC
Organism: Terriglobales bacterium; assembly: GCA_050746125.1. Classification (GTDB taxonomy): domain Bacteria; phylum Acidobacteriota; class Terriglobia; order Terriglobales; family SCQP01; genus JAJPKR01. The sequence continues at coordinate 42,884 of JBOGKX010000005.1, forward strand.
GCTTCTTCGCGGCGCACGTGTTTTTCATCCCCGCGCTGATCTTTTTGTTCTTGGGGTTTCATCTGTACCTGGTGCTGCATCACGGCATCTCGGAGGCGCCGCGCGCCGGCCGCAAAGTGGAGCCGCGCACCTACCGGCAGTGGTACCGGGCGCTGCTGGCGCGGGACGGCGAGGCGTTTTGGCCGTATGCGGCGTGGCGCGACGCGGTCTTCGGCTTGATCGTGATCGTGGCCATCTTCGCCTTGGCAATCAGCATCGGCGCGCCGGCGGTGAACCAACCACCCGATCCGACGATCCTCGGCGCCTCGCCGCGGCCCGATTGGTATCTGCTCTGGTACTACGCTCTGCTCTCGGTGTTGCCGCGCTGGATCGAGAACTACGTCATCATTCTCGCGCCACTGATCTTCATCGTGGCGCTCATCGCGCTGCCGCTGGTCGCGCCGGCCGGCGAGCGCAGCCCGCTGCGGCGGCCCTGGTCGCTGGTGATCGTCGCCGGCATCGTCGTCACCATCGCGTTTTACACCCATCTCGGCAACCTGGCACCCTGGTCGCCGCGCTTCGAGGCGACGCCCTTGCCCGCTTCGGTGGTGGGGGCGCGCAGCGGACCGGTGGCGCTCGGGGCGGGAGTTTTCTATGAAAAGGGATGCGAATACTGCCATCGCATCTCCGGCTACGGCGGCATTCGCGGCCCCGATCTCAGCGACGTCGGCGACCGGCTCAACGCCGACCAGATCACGACGCGAATCTTTAGCGGCGCCACCAACATGCCCTCCTACTCGGGGAACATGAGCCCGGCGGAACTCTCGGCCGTCGTGGCTTTCTTGCAATCGCGGCACACGCTGCCGCCCGCGCCGGCAACGGCGCCGGCCCCGGCCGGAGGCCGCCCATGAGCACGCCGCCGGATTGGCGGCAGCAGCCGCTGGCGGCGCTGCTGCGCCACATCGTCGAGACCCATCATCGTTATTGCCGGGAGGAAGGGGCGCGCCTGGCCGATCTCTTCGCCGAGGAACTGGCGGCGAGGCGCGGCGACGCAACACTGGCGCGGTTGCAGGGCTTCTTCATCCAATTGCAGTCGGCGCTGACCGTGCACCTGGCCAAGGAGGAGCAGGTGCTGTTCCCGATGATCGCGCGGCTGGAGCAAGCGGCGGAGCGCGGCGGCGAGGCGCCGCGATTCAGCTTTGGCAGCATCGCGGCGCCGATTCGCATGATGAACCTCGAACACCAGGAGGCGGACCGCATGCTGGAGCGGATGCGCGCGCTGTCGAGCCGATTCGCCTGCCCGACCGGGGCCAACGAGCGGACGCGCGAGCTTTACGCCGGGCTGGCCGCGTTCGACCGCGACCTGGCGACGCATGCCGGCTTGGAGGACGAGATCCTGTTTCCGCGCGCCATCGCCCTGGAAGCCAGCTTGAGCGCGGCCTAGACGCCAAGGCCATTCATGAGCGAACTCCCGCACCCGCCGGAGCGGCCGCCTGCAAGCCGAAGCCAGCGGACGCTGCGCCTGCTCGACCCGCTGGTCATCCGCGGGCTGTTGGCGCGGCTGCGCCTTGCCCATCTGCTGGAGCGGTTCCCGGAGCGGCCGCTTTGGGCGCTCTTCATGTTCGTCAACGGCTTCATCAGCATCGCCATCATGGCGGGGGTGGGGATGGCATCGCACACGCCCTTCGTATTTCCTTCGCTCGGCCCGACCGCGTTTTTGTTTTTTTTCGCGCCGCTCTCGCCCACCGCATCGCCCCGGCACACGATTTACGGGCACGGCATCGGCATCCTTTGCGGCTACTTTGCTTTGTGGTCGGTGGGGCTGAATCACGCCCCGTCGATCACGGCGGTGGGCATCAACGACGAGCGGATCTTTGCCGCCGCCCTCTCGCTGGCATCGACGGGAGCGCTGATGATCCTGCTCAAGGCGGCGCATCCGCCGGCGGGCGCCACCACGCTGATCATCTCGCTGGGCATCGTGACGCGGCCCCTCTCACTGCTGGTGATCGAGATCGCGGTGGCGGCGCTGGCCCTGCAAGCGATCGCCATGAACCGCCTGGCCGGCTTGCCTTATCCACTGTGGGCGGCGCGGCAGCCGCAAGGGCCGGCGGCGTCCTGAGCGCGCGCCGGCGGCTGCCCCGCGGCTACTCGACGGTGACGGACTTGGCGAGGTTGCGAGGCTGATCCACGTCGCAGCCGCGGCGGATGGCGATGTGGTAGGCGAGCAGCTGCAAGGGCACGACCTCGAGGATGGGCAGCAGCAGCTCGGGCGCGGAGGGGATGACGATGGAGTGATCGGCGGCCTCGCGGGCCTCGCGATCGTCGCCGTTGACGACGGCGATGACCTGGCCTTCGCGCGCCTTGACCTCGCGCATATTGCTCAGCGTCTTCTCGTAGCGCACTTCGGAAGCCGGGTTTCCGGGCTCGCGGGTGGCCAGCACCACGACCGGCAAGTTTTCGTCGATGAGGGCGTTGGGGCCGTGCTTCATCTCGCCGGCGGGGTAGCCTTCGGCGTGGATGTAGGAAATTTCCTTGAGCTTGAGCGCGCCCTCGAGGGCGATGGGGTAATGGATGCCGCGACCGAGGTAAAGAAAGTCGCGGCTGCGGTGAAAGCGGCGGGCCAGGCCGTCGTAGTCTTCCTCGCGGTTGAGCAGGGCCTCGAGCTTGCCGGGCAGGCGCTCGCACTCTTCCATCAAGGCGGTAGCCTCGGCCGGGGCGAGCACGCCGCGCACGCGGCCGAGATGGAGGGCCAGCACCAGCAGGGCGGCAAGCTGGGCGGTAAAGGCCTTGGTGGAGGCGACGCCGATTTCCGGACCAGCGTGAGTGTAAAGCGTGCCGTTGGCCTCGCGCGTGAGCATGCCGCCGACAACGTTGCAGATGGCCAAGGTGCGGGAGCCTTGCTCGCGGGCCTGGCGCTGCGCGGCGAGGGTATCGGCGGTCTCGCCCGACTGCGAGATCAAGACGGTGAGCTGATGGGGCGAGACGAGCGGATCGCGGTAGCGGAATTCACTGCCGTAATCGACTTCGACCGGCACGCGCGCCAGCTTCTCGATCATGAATTTGCCGGCCAAGGCGGCGTGCCAGGAAGTGCCGCAGGCGACGATGCGGAGCGACTGGAAGCGGCGAAACTCGTCTTCGCCGATCTCCATTTCGTCCAAGAAGACGTTGCCCTGCTCGAGCGAGAGGCGGCCGAGCAGGGTGTCGCGCACGGCGCGCGGCTGCTCGTAGATCTCCTTGAGCATGAAATGCTTGAAGCCGCCCTTCTCGGCCATGATCGGGTCCCAAGTGACGTGGGTGATGGGGCGACTGATGGCGCCGCCGGCGAAATCCATCAGGCGCACGCCAGTGGGCGTGATCACGGCGATGTCGCCGTCGGCGAGGAAGAAAACCTCGCGGGTGTGGTGCAGGATGGCGGGAATGTCGCTGGCGACGAAGTATTCGTCCTGGCCCAAGCCAATGACGGCGGGCGGGCCGTTGCGCACGGCGACGATCTTATCGGGATCGGCGGTGGAGATGATGGCCAGCGCATAGACGCCGCTCAGCTCCTGGACGGCGGCGCGCACGGCACGCTCCAAGGGCGCGCCCGGCGCGGCCTTGGCGTGCTCCTCGATCAGGTGCGCGATGACCTCGGTATCGGTTTCGGTGCGAAACTCATGGCCTTGGGCCGCCAGGCGGCGCTTCAAGACCAGAAAATTTTCGATGATGCCATTGTGGACGACGACGATCTCGCCCTGGCAATCGCGGTGGGGATGGGCGTTTTCCTCGGTGGGACGGCCGTGGGTGGCCCAGCGGGTGTGGCCGATGCCATAGCTGCCGGCGAGCGGCTGCAAGCGGACGGCTTCCTCGAGGTTACGCAGCTTGCCGCTGGTGCGGCGGATATGGAGGCGCGGGCGGTCGCCGTTTTTGCCATCCTCGATGACGGCGATGCCGGCCGAGTCGTAGCCGCGGTATTCGAGCCGCTTCAGGCCGTCCAGCACGACCGGCACGACGCGCTTGGCGCCCACATAGCCGACAATTCCGCACATCTAGCCCTCCCAGCGGACGGAATATTCCTCGATCACCGGGTTGGTCAACACCTCGCGCGCCACCCGCTCGACTTCGCGCGCTGCCGCCTCGCGCGAGAGCGAGGGGTCAAGATCGAGCTCGAAGCATTTACCCTGGCGCACGCCGCCGATACTCCGGTGGCCGCGCTTGGCCAGGGCGGCCTGGACGGCCTTGCCTTGGGGATCGAGCACGCTTTTTTTCAGTGCGACATGGACAAACGCTTTCATGAGGGGGCTGTGCGCATTTTAGCATCCGCCTCGGCGGCGCCTTGAGGTTCCTCCGTCGCGGCGGGCGGCCCGGCGCCAGGGAGGGTGACGGTGACGGTGGTGCCGCGGCCCAATTCGCTGGCGATGGCGATCATGCCGCCGCAGGCCTCGATCAAGGCCTGGCAGATGGGCAGGCCGAGGCCATAGCCGCCGGTTTGGCGGGCGCGGGAGGGATCGGAGCGGTGGAAGCGTTCGAAAAGGTGCGGCAAGTCGCCTGCGGCGATTCCCGAGCCGGAATCGGCCACGGTCACGACGACGCTGCCGGGATCGCCCGGCGCCGGCGCGGCGGCCACGACGATGGCGGCGCCGGCGGGGCTGTGGCGGATGGCGTTTTCGACCAAGTTCACCCAGACCAATTCGAGATCCTCGGCGTCGGCGCGGGCGGCGAGCGCGGCGGCGCCGCGAAATTCCAGGCGCATGCCCTGGCTCTCGGCCATGGGGCGGAGGCGGTCGAGGGCGGCTTCACAGGTAAGCGCCAGCGCGACCGGCTCGGCGGCGCGGCGGGCGGCGGGCTCGGCCAGGTACTGCTCGGCGCGGGCCAGGCGGAGCATGCGCGCCAAGAGCGCTTCGAGGCGCTCGACGTCTTCGAGCGAGCGGCGGGCGGCAGCGCGGTACTCGGCCGGCTCGCGCTCGCGCTGCAAAAGCGTCTGGAGGCTGGACTTCAAGATGGCCACCGGCGTTTTCAGCTCGTGGGCGGCGTCGGCCAAGAAGTCGCGCTGGCGGCGGAATGCGGCGCGCAGGCCGGCGAGCATGCGCTCGAGGGCGGAGGCCAAGGGCGCCAGCTCGGCCACGCCGCGCGCCGCCGGCGGAGGATGAAAGTCCCAGTGACGGGCGGAGACACCCCCGGCCGCGCCGGCCAAGGCGCGCAGCGGCGCTAGGCCGCGCCGGATATACCAGGCGGCGAAGCCAACGGCCAGCAGCAAAAGCAGCAGACTGGCAATGGCGACGGTCCAAACCACGGCGGCCACGCGCCGGTTGAACGCCAGCAACGGCGAAGCGTAAACCACGTCGAGGCGCGAGGGCGGACCCTCGATGCCCACTTCAGTATCGAGCACGGGCAGATCGCGCAGAACCAGGGCGCGATAAGGAACGCGGGCCACCGAGACGTTGGCGAAGCCGCTGCGGGCGCCGGCCAACAGATTGGGCGGCGGGGCGGACGAGGCGGCGATCGGGGTGCGGCCTAGGCGAGAGATGCCGACGATCTGAAAGAGGTCGGGATGGCGCGGATCGGAAGGCGGCGGCAGCAGGGTCGGATCGAAGAGCAGGCCGCCGCCAACTTCGCGATACCGCACTAACGCGGCCACGTCAATGGCGCGGCCGCGCAAAGCAGTGTCGAAGGCAGCATGCAACTGGCGGGCGGTGTACCAAACTCCCACCAGCAACAATCCGCCCGCGAGCAGCAGTTGCGAGAGCACCACCACCGCGATCAGACGGCGAGTTAGCGAGATGCGTCGCATGGTCCGGTGCTCAGGGCGCCTCCTCGCCGCGCAGCATGTAGCCGTGGCCGCGCACGGTTTGGATGAGCGTGGGGCCGGCGCCCGAATCGAGCTTGCGGCGCAAGCCGGAGATGTAGACCTCGATGACGTTGCTGAACTTTTCCCAGTTGTAGTCGTAAAGGTGCTCGAGCAGCTCTTCCTTGGAAACCACCGTGCGGGGGCGGTGAGCGAGATATTCGAGCACGCGGTACTCCATGGGCGTCAGCGCCACGGCGCCGCCGGCGCGGCGCACGGCGCGCTCGGCGGTATTGACTTCGAGATCGCCGAGGCGCAAGAGCGGCGCCGGCCGTCCTTTGCCGCGCCGGATCAAGGCTTTGGCGCGGGCCAGAAATTCGCCCAGATCGAAGGGCTTGGCCACGTAGTCGTCGGCGCCAGCGTTGAGCAGGGCGATGACGGATTCGCGCTCGTCGCGCGCGGTCAGGATCAGCACCGGCACGGGGCGCCCCCCGGCGCGCAGGCGGCGCACGACGGTCGCGCCATCGAGCTTGGGCAGCATCAGGTCGAGGATCACCAGGTCGTAGTCGCTGGTTTCGGCGAGAAACAGGCCCTGCTCGCCGTCGAGGGCGACATCCACGGCAAAGCCGGCGTTTTCGCGCAGGCCGCGGGCCAGGTTTTCCGCCAGCCGCTGCTCGTCCTCGACGATCAGCACCCGCATTACGCCCCCTGCCGCGCGGCGCGCTCGGTTTTGGAGGCGGCGGCCAGCAACGTTCGCAGCGCCGCTCCGGTGTAGCTGGCGGCGATTTCCGCCACCGCCTCGGGCGGCCCCTGCGCCACCAGCCGGCCGCCGGCCTCGCCGCCCTCGGGACCGAGGTCGATGATCCAATCGGCGCTCTTGATCACGTCCAAGTTGTGCTCGATCACCAGCACCGTATTGCCGAGATCCACGAGACGGTTGAGCACCTCCAGCAGCTTGCGAATGTCGTCGAAGTGCAAGCCGGTGGTCGGCTCTTCCAACAGATATAGCGTGCGCCCAGTTTGACGGCGGCTCAACTCCTTGGCGATCTTGATGCGCTGCGCCTCGCCGCCGGAAAGGGTGGTCGAGCTTTGCCCCAACTGCAAGTAACCCAGCCCAACCTCGACCATGGTGTGCAATTTCTGCTCGATTTGCGGCACGGCGGCGAAGACCTCGAGCGCGTCCTGAATCGGCATCTCCAGCAAATCGGCGATGGAGTGGCCACGATAGCGCACGGCCAGGGTTTCCTGGTTGTAGCGGCGGCCGCGACAGACTTCGCAGCGGACGAAGACGTCGGGGAGAAAATTCATTTCGATGCGGCGCTGGCCCTCGCCCTGGCAGGCTTCGCAGCGGCCGCCGCGAACGTTGAAGCTGAAGCGGCCCGGCTTGTAGCCGCGCTCGCGCGCTTCCGGCAAGCGAGCGAAGAGCTCGCGAATCGGCGTGAAGACGCCGGCGTAAGTGGCGGGGTTGGAGCGGGGGGTGCGCCCGATCGGCGCCTGGTCGATGCGAATCGCCTTGTCGAAGGCCTCGGCGCCGCGCAGCCCCTGGTGCGGGCCGGCGGGCGCGGCCGAGCCGTGCAGCTTGCGCATCAAGGCGGGAAACAAGATGCCGTTCACCAGCGTGCTCTTGCCCGCCCCGGAGACGCCGGTCAGGACGGTGAAGAGGCCGGCCGGAATGGCGACGTCGACGTTTTTCAAGTTGTGGGCGCGGGCGCCGACGATGGTCAAGGCTTGGCCGGGGCGGGGCGCGCGGCGGCGCGCGGGCAGGGGGATGCGCAGCGCGCCGGCGAGATAGCGGCCGGTCAGCGAGCCGGGATTGGCGGCGATTTGCGCCGGCGTGCCCGCGGCGACGAGTTCGCCGCCGTGGCGGCCGGCACCGGGGCCGAGGTCGAGGACATGATCGGCGCGCTCGATCGTCTCCTGATCGTGTTCGACGACGATGACGGTATTGCCGAGGTCGCGCAGCCGCGCCAGGGTGTCGAGCAGGCGGCCGTTATCGCGGGGATGAAGGCCGATGGAGGGCTCGTCCAAGACGTAAAGCACGCCGCGCAATTGCGAGCCGATTTGACCCGCGAGGCGAATGCGCTGCGCCTCGCCGCCGGAAAGCGTGCCGGCGGCGCGATCGAGGCTGAGGTAGCCCAGGCCGACGTTGAGCAGAAAGCGCAGGCGCTGGCGGATCTCGTCGATCAGACGGGCGGCGATGAGCGCCTCGCGGCCGGTGAAGCGCCAGGATTCGGCCCGCTGCGCCGCCGCCGCGATGGAGAGAGCGGCGAAATCGGCGATGGAAAGGCCCTGCACCGTGACCGCCAGGCTCTCCGGACGCAAGCGCCGGCCCAGGCACTCGGGGCAAGTCACCGGCGAGGTAAAGCCGAGCAGGTACTCGCGGGCGTTTTCGCCCTCCACATCCTCCAGGAGCTGGCGCAGATAGCCGAGCACGCCGGAGAAGCCGCGCCGCCCGGGCTCGCCCTCGAGGATCAGCTTTTGCTCGGCGCGGGGCAGATCGGCGAGCGGTTTATCCAGCGCAATGCCGCGTTCGCGCGCGAAGGCCGCCGCCTGGCGGCGCAAGTGGGCGGAGGCGGAACCGGGGCCGAGGCCGCCTTCGAAGAGCGGCTTGTTCCAATCCACGATGGCCTTGGCGGCGTCGAACTCGTAGCGGCTGCCCAGGCCGTGACAGGCGGGGCAGGCGCCATAGGCGCTATTGAAGGAAAACGAGCGCGGCTCGAGCGCCGGCACGCTGACGCCGCAATCCGGGCAGGCCAGGCGGCCAGAGTACAACTGCTCGGGACCCTCGGCGGGGGCCGCGACGACCAGCCCGTCGGCCAGCTTCATGGCGGTGGCCACGGAGGCCGCCAGGCGAGTTTCGGCGCCGGGGCGGAGCACGATGCGATCGACGACGATTTCGATGGTGTGATTCTTGCGTTTGTCGAGGCGAATCTCGTCTTCCTCGTCGAGACGGCGCAGTTCGCCGTCGATGCGGGCGCGGGAAAAGCCTTGCTGGGCGGCCGCCTCCAGTTCCTTGCGAAACTCGCCTTTGCGGCCGCGGGCCACCGGCGCCAAGATGGTCACGCGCGCCGGCTCGCCGCCGCTCGCCGCCGCCGGCGCCAGCAACGTCTCCACGATTTGCTCCGCCGATTGGCGGCTGATGGCCCGGCCGCAGCGCGGGCAGCGCGGCGTGCCCACCGAGGCCCACAACAGGCGGAGAAAGTCGTAGATCTCGGTGATGGTGCCCACCGTCGAGCGCGGGGAGCGGCTGGTGGTCTTTTGCTCGATGGCGATGGCGGGGCTGAGGCCCTCGATGGCATCCACGTCGGGCCGTTCCATTTGATCGAGAAATTGGCGGGCGTAGGCGGAGAGCGTCTCGCAATAACGGCGCTGCCCCTCGGCGTAGAGGGTGTCGAAGGCGAGGCTGCTCTTCCCCGAGCCGCTCAGGCCGGTGATGACGGTCAGGGCGTTGCGGGGAATGACGGCGCCGATGTTCTTGAGGTTGTGCTGTCGGGCGCCGCGGATCGTGATGTTTTGGAGGGCCACGGCCTACTTATAGGGTACAGGGTTCCCGTTCCGGCGGCAGCGTGGATTGGTACGATGAAGGTAGGTTTCCGGAGCGTGCAGCGAATGGGCAAAGCCATCGATCGCCAACTTTTCGACTTCATCGAGACGGTATCGCAGGCGGAGCAGAAGGGCTCGTTCTCGCGCGCCCTGGCGGATGGCTTTACGCGGCAGTTCGCCCGCGAGTTGCGGATCGTGGCGGCGGGCAGCTTCAAACCCAGCGGGGCCCGCTACGAGGCGAATTACACCGTGCACCCGGCGCTGGCGGCGGTGGCCGGGGGCGGGGGCGGGGCGGCCGCGAGCGAGGAGTCCTCGCCCTGGGCGGGGGCGGAGGCGGCGCTGGGAGTGCGCGCGCTGCAACGGCGGCTGGCCGACCAGGATTGGTATATCCAACGCGGATTGCGGCGCGAATCGGCGGCCGGACCGCGCTGGTACGACCTGATATTGATTCCCGTGGCGCGCGATTTGAGCCGGGTGCTGGGGCTGCTGACCGAATCGCTGGCCGGCGAAGAGGGAGCCGAGCGGGAGCGCCAGTTCGAGGTAATGGGCCAGTTGGTGCGGCTCTTCGTGGACCGCCACCATCAACACTCGCGGCTGCAAGAGATCTTCACGCTGGCGCGCGAGCAACAGCTCAGCCTGCTGCCGCCGGCGCTGCCGGCCGTGCGCGGTTATCGGCTGGCGGCGCTCTCGCTGCCGGCCGAGGAGGTGGGCGGCGACTACTATCAGATTTTCGAGCTGCAACACCAGCTCTTCGCCTTCGCGCTCGGCGACGCCAAGGGCAAAGGCTTCGAGGCGGCCATGCAGGTGACCGGCCTGCACGCCGCGCTGCGGGTGGCGAATTCGATGCCGCTCAAGCTGCTGCACAAGATCGGCATGGTCAACCAGGCGATGATTCAGCCGGGCGAGTTTCGCAACTTGATTTCCCTGTTTTTCGCCGAGGCGGATGCCTATGGGCGCATGCTGTACGTCAACTGCGCGCATCCGCCGGCGCTGTGGGTGCGCGCGGGCGGCGCGGTGGAGGAGTTGAGCGAAGGCGGGCGGTTTCTCGGGTTGGACGCGAGCAGCGAATACCGCTACGGCATCGCCGAGCTCCTGCCCGGGGATCTGATGGTGGCCTATAGCGACGGCTGGACCGAGCTCTTCAACGATTCCGGCGAGCAATTCGGCGCGGAGCGAATGCGCGAAGTCGTCCGGCCGCTGCATGGGCGGGAACCGGGAGAGGTGGTGGAGCGGCTGCAATCGGCCACCGACACGTTTCGCGGCGAGAGCCCCTTCGCCGACGATCGCACCGTGTTGGTGGTGCGCAAGGAATAACGGTTCGCGCGGCGCCTAGCGAAGCGCGCGGGCGATGCAAGCGGCGGCGACCGGGGCCATCAACGCAAAGCCTTTTTCGTTGGGATGCAGTCCGTCGTTGGAATAGCCGGCGCGAAACATGCCGCGAGCGTCGGCGGTGGCATCAAAGTAGTCGCAATAGACCGCGTGCACCCGCGCGGCGTAGGAGCGGAGCCAGCGGTTGAGGGCCAGAATGTCTTGCGGCGGGCGATTGGCAGTCTGCGGGTGGGCCGTGTAGTCGCTCACCGGCGTGAGCGAACAGAGGATGACCTTGATGCCATGCTTCTCGGCTAGTTCGGTCATGGCCTGGAAGTTTTGCTCCACCATGCGCTCAGTCTCCGGTCCGGTGTTGGCGGCAATGTCGTTGGTGCCGGCGAGGATGATCACGGCGGCGGGATGGAGATCGATCACGTCGGGGAACATGCGGACCAGCATTTGCGGCGTGGTCTGGCCGCTGATGCCGCGATTCACGTAAGGCTTGCCGGGGAACGAGGCGGCGAGTTTCCAAATATCGGTGATTGAGTCGCCGAGAAAGACGACGCGGCCCGGGACGGGGCCGGCGGCCTCGAGGCGCAGATCGTCGGCGTGATAACGGCCCAACTGGTTCCAGTCCTGCATGGCGGCGGTCAAGCGTTGGGCCTGAAACAGCAAGCAACAGCCCGATTGGGGCGGCTGATACGTCGTCACCAATTGCGCTCCCGACAGACTCGAAAGAGCGGCGCAGCAGAACAGGGAAAGGACGAGTCGCACTAGAGTTCCTCCGCGCGGGATTATACCTGGATGGGTGGGCGTGGCGATAGGCGGCGCATAGCGTCGTTGTCGGTCGCTCGGCCTCCCTCACGTACATCTCGGTACGCTCAATCGGCCTCGCTCCCGCCGCCTCGCTCTGCTTGCCTCTCGCCACGCTCCAATGCCGTTGAAGGGGGCCGGGCGGCGCTCCGGCGGCTAGTTGCGCGGTGGGCGTGGCGATAGGCGGCGCGGAGCGAGGAGCTAGGGACTCGGCGCTAGGGACGAGCCGAGGCGGGGGGCGGCGTGCTCGCGGCGCTTGCCGCGCCCGCTGTGCGGAGGAGGCTAATGGCGATGGCGGCGGGCACGGCGCTTGGCGACGCGACGAGGATGGCCAGCGGAGGTGGGCGGGGGCGGGAGCGGTTGGGCCGCTGCCGCAGGTTGGGGCGGCGGAGGCAAGACAGGGGCGGCGGCGGGGGCGGCGCGAACCTCGCGGACTTCGACGGGGGCGACCGCGGGTGTTTCGCCCGAAGTCTCCGGACGAGCGGGGCGGTGCGCGGAATGTATGTCGGCCCAGGCGACCCACGCCACGCCCAAGCCGAAGAGGCCATCGGGGACGGCGATCCACCACAACCGCTCGCGCGCTATGACTACCGCCAGCAGGAAAGTAATAGCGCCGAGCCCAATGATCAACCAGCGCATACCAGGCTCTCGCTACGATTATCCCCGGCAGGCGGGCCGCGAGTCCACTGCGGGGCCGCGCTCAGCGTTTGCCGGCGAGGCGAAAGCGGACGCGCCACAGCACGTCGCCGTTGTCGCGCGCCAAGGCGGCGAGCATGCCGTCTTCCCACACCAGCACGGCCGGCGCGGTCAGCGCCGCCGGTTGATCGCCGCTGTAGTCGCGCCACCAGCGGATGCGGCCGTCGGCGGCATCGAGCAGCACGACGGCTTGTCGTCCGAACAAGGCGACGGCGGGCGCGGGCTGGTCGGCGGGATCGAGCAACGCCATTTGAAACTCGGCGCGCAAATCGCGGCTGAAGGGCAGGTGGCCGTCGGCCAGAGCGACGGCGCTGATGCGAGTGACGACAGAAGGCGACCAGGCGCCGCGCCCGCTGCCGCCTCCCGCCGCGACCAGCGGCGCGGGCCGCGCGCTTAGCAGCAAGCCGATGGAATCGCGCAAAAAGAGACGGGCGTGCTCGCCCAGTTGGCGCGCCCAGACCGTGTGGCGGTAGAGGCCGCCGGCCAAGCTCCAAGCGGCACGCTGGCGGCGTTCGATCAGAAAGCCGCGTTGATCGGCGAGCGCGCGCGGGAACGATTGCGAGTCGCCGTCGCCGCCGTAGCCGGTGGGGCGAAAGATATCGGAGATGGCGACGAACTGGCCGCGGGACGGCGCGTACCAGAGCACGCCGGGGCCGGGGCCGTGAAAGGCGTGCAGGGGATGGTCAAAGACGCGCATTTCTTCCGTGGGGCGGGAATCGCCGCCCAATGAAATGGTAAGCAAGCGGCTGCGCTGCAACGAGCTGTCAAGAATCGCCACGCCGTCGTCGGGCAAGGCCAGCATTTCCGGGCCGTCGAACTGGCCGAGATGGAAGCTGCACAGACGGTTGCCGGTGGCGGTGGCGCGGATTTCAAGCTCGCGGCGGCGGCGCAAGAAGAGGTAATCGCCAGCCGCCGAGAGGGCCATCTCTTCGAGGTGCGGGACCAGGAAACACCAGGCCGATTTGCCGTTTTCGGGGCGCGCGCGACAGACACGGTATTGGTGGAAGTGGAGCAGGTCGTTGATGCCGGCCAAGTAGGAATAAATCACGAGACCGTGGCCGTCGGTCAGCACCGGGCCGTCCATGCGATCGATGCGCCACTGCACGCGACCGGTGGCAGCGTTGAGGGCCACTCCGTCCTGCGGCAAGTACACCAAGCGCGGCGTTACTACATAGAGGCTTTGCTGGGCGGCGGCCAGGGTGGAAGCCGCGGCTAGCGCGGCGAGCACCAGGAGCCGGGTGGCTAGAGCGCGCATTGCACCCATCCATAGCACGCAGCGCGCGCGGCGGGAGTAGGGGAAAACCTTACACCGCCGAGCGTGGCGAGAACTGCTGGTCAGTTTAGTCCCGGAGGCCGCGCACGCCAAGCGGCCGGCGGGTTGGGCGCAACGCCCGGCGTCAGCGGCCGCTCCACAGGCCGGCGAGCGCGCGCGAGGCCTGCAAGAATGCGCCGACGCGCACGCCAATGGGCAGACGATGAGAGGTGATCGCTTCCAGGCCCATCGAGGCGATGCAGCCGCAGCGCGAACAATCGGGATCGCCGCCGAACTGGCAGGGCGTGACGATCGTGTGCAAATCGGCGGAGCGAATCTCGGTGAGCTGGGCAAAGGCGCATTTGCGCGGCGAGTCGGGGGGATGGCGAAAGGCCTCGATCAGTCCTTGGCGCATGTCGAGCTTGGGGTAGATCGCGCGCAGGCGAAGCAGTTCGTCGATGATCCAGGTGCGCTCGCCCGCGGTCGGCGTTTCGGCCAACTCCGCGCCGCGCTGCGGGGTGAAGATGCTCATCCAAATCTTTTTCACGTCGGCATTGGCCGTCCAAAAGGCGACGAAGGCTTCGAGATCGCCGCGACGGGCCAGCATCTGGCGCGTAATCGTGCAGTGCACCACGACGTGCTGGCCGCGAATGTTGGCCAGCACGCGCTCGTAAGTGGCCGGCTTGCGGCGGGCGTCGTGCTCCGGCTGCAAGCCGTCGATCGAGACCACCAACTCGAAGTTCTTCAATTCGGCCCAGGCCGGCGAAGGGGGACGAAAGGCGCTGGTGACGACCTGGACGAAAATGCCGCGGGCGAGCAACTGCGGCACCAGGGACTCGACTTCGCGATAGCGGACCAGGGGATCGCCGCCGACCAGGGAGACATGCAGCGGCCGCAAGCCCTCGACCAGCGCCATCGCGCGCCGCACCAACTCCTCGCCCTTGTAGTCGGCGACGTCGCGCAGAGTGCGCTCCCCGCCGAGGTGCTGGTCGTCGTAGGCGTAGCAGCCCGGGCAGCGCAGCGGACATTCCTTGGTGATTTCGATGGAAAGGGCCGGCTTTCGCCCCTGCAGAATGCGCCCCCAGGCGCGCCAAATATCTTGCGTTGCAATCATGCCTTGCTCTCTCTTCGCAGCGACAGCAGACGCCGAGCCGCCATGCGCCGCTCGGCAAGATGGGATCGCCGCCCAAGGCGCGCGATTCCGATCGGAACAGGGCGCCGAGAAGAGCTAACAGAGCAGCGGAGCGGCGGGCGGCGTCACGACTCCGCTGGCGCCGCTTGCCCCGAGCGGGGGCGGAATGCCGAGAGGGCGGAGTCCCAAGCCGCCGGCGAAGGCCGCCGCAACGCGGGGCAAAATGGCGCGGCCATTGCGCAGCGCGCCGCGGGGCAACGACAGCGCCGGGGAAATCAAGATTGCCGCCAGCAGCGCGGCGCACGCCACGGCGATGAGGATCAACGCGGTACGGGACGAAAGAACGGTCACAAGCCTGCTTAATTATCTCACCGCCGGACTGCGGTGCTTAGGCGACCTGGGCCAGAAGTTCGATGGGCGCAAGCTGGTTTGCCTCCAGCATGGCCAGCATGTTTTGCACCATCACGGGCGTCCGCTCTCCCATGAGCAGATGCAAGTCTAAGGCTGGCGAACCTTGCGTCGCCCGCGCCGCCATCATGCGCTTGGTGAATTCGATGGCTTCGGCGCGGCGATCGGTCTCGCGCACCACGTTAAAGCCCGCCGCTTCCAGCGCGGCGCGGTAGGCAGCGGGAATAGCGACGAAGCTGGCATCCTCGCTGGCCGCCCAAGGAACCGGATAGCGGAGATCGCCGTCGCCGGTGCGCATGAGATCGAAGATCGCGAACAAGGCTTGCGGCTTGAGCAGGCGGCGCACGGCGCGGAACAAGCGCGGCTTGTCGTCCACGTTCATGCCCACGTGAATCATGACGGCGCGGTCGAAACTGGCGGGAGGCAAGGGCGGCGCCAGGGCGCTGGCGTGCTGAAACTCCACGGTCGCGGCCAGCTTGGTCATCTCGGTCAGGCGGCGCGCCACGGCCACGAACTCTTCGGTTAGATCGATGCCGGTGACGCGGCAGCGGTGCTCCGCGGCGAAGAGGCGCGCCGGTCCGCCGATGCCGCTGCCGACGTCGAGCAGACGCAGGCCGGGGCGCAACTCGAGCGCCCTCCCCAGCGCCTCGGCGGCTTCGAGGCCGCAAACATGAAACTCGTCGAGGGGCGCCAGATCGCGGGGCATCAGGCGCGCGGGATCCTTGCCGACCGCCGGCAGCGCCTTCAAAATTGCGATCCAAAGCTGACCGTTGGAATAGTGGTTCGCCACCCGAGATTCGACGTTCATTTTCGCGCGCTCCTTTCTCGCGGCGAAGGATGGGATGCCGGCCTAGGCGTGGTCGTAACGATAGAAACCGCGGCCGGTCTTGCGGCCCAGCCAGCCGGCGGCGACCATTTGCCGCAGCAAGGGGCAAGCCCGGTACTTGCTGTCGTTAAAGCCGCCATACAAAACTTCCATAATGTCGAGGCAGACGTCAAGACCGATGAAATCGGCGAGGGTCAGCGGTCCCATGGGATGATTCATGCCGAGTTTCATGACTTGGTCGACGGCTTCCGCCGATGCCACTCCCTCCATCACGCAGTAGATCGCCTCGTTGATCATCGGCATCAAGACCCGATTGGAGACGAAGCCGGGAAAATCGCGGGCCTCGACGGCAGTCTTTTCCAGGCGCTGCGCCAACTCGCGCACGGCGGCGCAGGTTTCCTCGGCGGTGGCCAGGCCGCGCACGACCTCGACCAACGGCATCACCGGCACGGGGTTCATGAAGTGCATGCCGATGAAGCGCTCGGGGCGGTTGGTGTGGGCGGCCAGCTCGGTGATCGACAGCGAGGAGGTGTTGGTGGCGAAGATGCAGCGCTCCGGCGCCAGGCCGTCGAGTTGCCGGAAGAGAGCGGCCTTGAGCTCGCGGCGCTCGGGAATGGCCTCGATGACCAGGTCGGCGGCGGCGGCTTCGGCGAGCTCGGTCGTGGAGCGCACGCGGCCCAGCGCCTGGCGCGCCTGCTCGCCGGTGAGCTTGTCTTTTTTGACCTCGCGCTCGAGGTTGCGTTCGATGGCGGCGCGGGCGCGCGCGGCCAGCGCCTCGCTCGTCTCGCACAGCTTCACGTCGAAGCCATGGCGCGCCAGTACGTGGACGATGCCGCTGCCCATCGTGCCGCCCCCGACCACGCTGACCTTGCGGATTTCGCTCATGCCGGGCTCTAGCGCTCGACGGCCAGGCCGAAGGCGTTGCCGCCGCCCAGGCAGAGGGCGGCGATGCCGCGGCGGGCGTTGCGGCGCTTCATTTCGTAGAGCAGCGTCACCAAGACACGCGCGCCGCTGGCGCCGATCGGGTGGCCGAGGGCCACGGCGCCGCCGTTGACATTGACGCGCGCGGCATCGAGTCCCAGCTCGCGGATCAAGGCCACCGCCTGAGCGGCGAAGGCTTCGTTGATCTCGTAGAGATCCACGTCTGCCGGCTTCCAGCCGGTCTTCTTCCAAAGCTTGCGGACGGCCTCGACCGGCGCCATCATCACCCACTGCGGCTCGAGGCCGCTGGTGGCTTGGGCGACGATGCGCGCCATGGGCTCGCGCTCCAGTTCGCCGGCGCGGCGGGCACTGGTAACGACCACGGCGGCGGCGCCGTCATTGACGCCGGGGGCGTTGCCGGCGGTCACGGTGCCGTCTTTCTTGAAGGCCGGCTTCAGCTTGCGCAGCGCCTCGAGGCTAGTGTCTTCGCGCGGACCTTCGTCGCGGCTGACGACGAGCGGCTCGCCTTTTTTCTGCGGCACCTCGACGGGCACGATCTGGGCGCTGAAGCGGCATTCCTTCATGGCGGTGACGGCGCGGCGATGGCTCTCGAGGGCGTAGGCGTCTTGCTCCTCGCGCGTGACGTGGTACTTGTCGCTGACCAGTTCCGCGGTTTGGCCCATGTGGTAGTCGTTGTATACGTCCCACAGGCCGTCGTGGATCATCGAGTCGATCATCTCGACCGTGCCCATCTTGTAGCCCAGGCGGGCGCCAGGCAGGAGGTACGGGCAGTTGGACATGGATTCCATGCCGCCGGCGACGACGATCTCGGAGTCGCCGAGCATGACCGCTTGCGCCGCCAGCCCCACCGCCTTAAGTCCCGAGCCGCAAACTTTGTTGATGGTGACCGCGCCGACGTGCGGGCTGAGGCCGCCGAAAAGCGCGGCCTGACGGGCCGGATTTTGCCCCAGCCCGGCCTGCACCACGTTGCCCATGATGCATTCGTCAATTTGCTTCGGCTCCAGCCCGGCCCGTTGGACCGCCTCCCGCACCGCGACCGCGCCCAATTGCGTGGCCGAGAGCGGCGTCAAGCCGCCCAGAAACCGGCCCACCGGGGTACGCGCGGCCGAGAGAATCACCGCCTCTTCCATTTCCCACCTCTACTGTAAGTATAGAATCCGGGCGGCAAACGCCGGCTTTCCGGCCAGCCGGTAATCAGTTCGCGGCCATGTGCACGGCGACGATGGCGAGAATGCCTCCCGCCGCCAGCGTCGCCACGGCGACCACGAGCGCCGCCAGGTGCGCGCGCAGGCTGGAAAGGACGCGCCCGGCGGCACGGCGCAGCTCGGCATCGCCGCGCCAAGCGTGCTGGAGCATGCCGGAACCGGCTACCAGCGCCAGCAAGGGAAGCGCGACGAGCAGCACCCAAAGACCGACGCCGGGCCGCGCCGCATACCAGGCGACGACGCGCCCGGCGGCATGAGCCGGCTCGTATGGCGGCGGCTGCAAATTGCGAGCGAAGAGCGCGGCCATGAAGAGGCTGGCAGGCAGGATGAGCGCCAGTTCCGCGGCGGCGAGCGCGCACGGCATGCGTCGTTTCATAAAAGACTTTGTACTACAAAGTATGCGCGAGCGCAAGCGGTGGCATTCCCGCCTATAAGCGGTGCTACCCGGTTCCCGCTCGCCGAGCCCATGCCTCTTTTGAGCGGGCGGATCGCGAAGTTCCACGCGCGAGAGGCTGGCGAGGCGGCGCAAGCGAGACCGGGCCGGGCGAGCGGCGATGTTACACTCCGCTGATGCCGCAGGCAGGGGAAAAGACGGCCAGCGCAGCGCTCCTGAAGCGCTTTCGGCAAGCATTTCGCGGCGAAGCGGAGGAAGGCGGCGAGCGGCTGATACCGCTCGAAGGCGTGCGGCTGATCGCCGAGGCGTTGCGCAGCGGAGCGCGAATCGAGGCGGCGCTGTTCAGCGAGACGGGCGCGGCGCGGCACGGGGCCAAGCTGCGGCCGCAATTTTCAAAGCACGCGGAGATCGCGGTGACGGGCGACGAGGCCTTTCGCGCCGCCATGGACGTCGAGCATCCGCAAGGAGTGGCGGCCCTGGCGCGCTGGCGGGCGGCGGAGTTGGAAGCGATGATGGCGCCGGAAGGCGGGACGCCGGCGCTGGTGGTGGCGGCGGCGCTGCAAGATCCCGGCAACCTGGGCACGCTGGTGCGCGCCGCCGACGCTTTCGGCGCGACCGGCGTGGCGGCGCTGAGCGAGAGCGTGGGCCCGTTTCATCCCAAGGCGATTCGCGCCAGCGCCGGATCGCTGTTTCACCTGCCCGTCGCGGAAAAGATCGAGCCGGCCGCGCTGGTCGAAGCCTGCCGGCGGCACGGGGTGGCGATCCTGGCCGGGGCGTCGCGGGGCAAAACCGAGCTGCCGCACGCCGACCTGCGGGGCCCGGTGTGCGTGGTGATCGGGCAGGAAGCCGGCGGCGTGCCGCGCGCCTTGCAGCGGGCGGCGACGGCGACGGTGACAATCCCCATGCGCCCCGAGACCGAGTCGTTGAACGCGGGCGTAGCCGGGGCGATCATTCTCTATGAAGCCCTGCGGCAGCGCACGGCGAGCTGAACCGCTGGCGGAGTTTTCCGGTGTCCCTGTTTCCTCTTGCCGAGCCGCAAGCCGCCGATCCGGCGGGCCGGCCGCTAGCCGACCGCATGCGGCCGCGCACGCTTGACGAGTTCATCGGGCAGCGCCACCTGCTGGCGCCCGGCAAACCGCTGCGGCGGCAGATCGAGCGCGACGAGCTGGGCTCGATCCTGCTTTGGGGGCCGCCGGGGGTGGGCAAGACCACGCTGGCGCGCATCATCGCCAACCTGACGCGGCGGCTCTTCGTGCCCTTCAGCGCCGTGACCAGCGGCATCAAGGAGATCCGGCAGGTCATGGCGGATGCCGAACGCGCCTGGCGGGCGGGCACGCGCACGATCCTTTTCGTGGACGAGATTCACCGCTTCAACAAGGCGCAGCAGGACGCGTTCTTGCCTTACGTGGAGCAGGGCGCCATCACGCTGATCGGCGCCACCACCGAGAACCCCAGCTTCGAAGTCATCTCGGCGCTGCTGTCGCGGGCGCGCGTGTACGTGCTCCATGCGCTGAGCGAAGAGGAGATCGTGACCTTGCTGGAGCGGGCGCTGGCCGACCGCGAGCACGGCGTGGAGGCGGCGGCAGGCGCGCCGGTGGAGGTCGAGCCGCAAGCCTTGCGGCGCATCGCCGTCTTCGCCAACGGCGACGCCCGCGTCGCCTATAACGCGCTCGAAGCGGCGGCGGCGGGAACGCCCCCCGAGAGCGGCGTGGTGCGCGTCACCGCGCAACGGCTGGAAGAGACGCTGCAACGCAAGCTGCTGTTCTACGACAAGGCCGGCGAGGAGCACTTCAACCTCATCTCCGCTCTGCACAAATCGCTGCGTAACAGCGACGTGGATGCCGGCCTCTATTGGCTGGGGCGGATGCTCGAGAGCGGCGAGGATCCGCTCTACATCGCCCGCCGCCTGGCGCGCTTCGCCAGCGAGGACGTGGGCTTGGCCGATCCGCGCGCGCTCGAGCAGGCCATGGCGGCGCAGCAGGCGGTGCACTTCATCGGCCTGCCGGAAGGAGCGCTGGCGCTGGCGCAAGCCTGCGCCTATCTCGCCCTGGCACCGAAATCGAACGCGCTCTACGCCGCCTACGACGCGGTGCTGCAAGACGTGCGCGAGACGGTGGATCAGCCGGTGCCGCTGCACCTGCGCAACGCGCCGACGGGGCTGATGAAAAATCTCGGCTACGGCCAGGGCTACCAGTACGCCCACGATCTCGAGGCCAAGGTCGCCGCCATGCATTGCCTGCCCGAGAACTTGCGCGACCGCCGCTATTACCGCCCGACGCGCGAAGGCTGGGAGGCGCGCGCCGCCGAGCGACTGGAAGCGTTGGCGCGCCTGCGCCGCGAAGGCTAAGCGCTCGCGGCCTACAATCAAGCATGCCTGCCCGCGAAGTCCCCGCCGCCGATCTGTACCTGATCGACACGATGGGGTACATCTTTCGCGCCTACCATGCCCTGCCGCGCCTTTCCAACTCGCGCGGCACGCCGACCGGCGCGGTGTTGGGCTTCACCAACATGCTGCGCAAGCTGCTGAAAGAGGCGCGCCCAGAGGCGATCGCGGCGGTATTCGACTCTTCAGGGCCGACCTTTCGCGACCAGGCTTATCCGCAGTACAAGGCGACGCGGCAAGCGATGCCGGAAGACCTGGGGCCGCAGTTCCCCTACATTCGCCGCGTGCTCGAGGCGTATCGCGTGCCGATTCTGCTGTACGAGGGCTACGAGGCCGACGACGTGATCGGCAGCCTGGCGCGGCAAGCCGCGGAGCAGGACCGGCGCGTAGTGATCGTCTCGAGCGACAAGGATCTGCTGCAATTGGTAACAGAGCGGGTGGCGGTGCTGATTCCCACCCGCGGCGACTTACTGGCCGGGCCCGCCGAGGTGCAGGAGCTGCTGGGCGTGCGGCCCGAGCAGGTAGCCGATCTGCTGGCGCTGCGCGGCGACGCGGGGGACAACATTCCCGGCGCGCCGGGCATTGGCGAGAAGGGGGCGCGCGACCTCATCCAACGTTTCGGCAGCGTGGCGGGCGCGCTCGAGCATGCCGGCGAGGTCGAGCGCAAGACCTACCGCGAATCCTTGCAGAACCACCGCGAGAAAATTTTGCAGAGCCGCTATCTGGCCTCGATCGACCCCAGCGTGCCGGTGCCGCTGGATTGGGAAGCGGTGCGGCGGCGGGAGCCGGACGAGGCCGCCTGCCGGGAGCTGTTTCAAGAGCTGGAATTCACCGCGCTGTTGAAGACGCTGGACGCCGGCGCGGAACCGCCGCCAGCGGCCGCGCAGGCCAGCTTGGCGTTGCCGGCGGCGGCGCCGGCCGACGCCGCCGGCGTGCGGGCGCTGCTCGCGGCCGAGCAGCCGCTAGCGCTGGCGGCAGGTGAGAACGTTCTCGGACTGGCCGGCGGCGACACGAGCCTAATCGTCTCCCAGGATTGCTTCTCAACACTGGCGGAATCCATCGGGCAAAGCGGCCGGCGCTGGCGGGTTCACGATCTCAAATCGCTGCGCCGCGCGCTGCGCGCGCTCGGGCTGCCGCCGCTCGGGCCGGCGGGGGTGGCGCCGGCGGGGGTGGCGCCGGCAGGGGTGGCGCCGGCAGGGGTGGCGGATGTAGAGCTCTACTCCTACCTGCTCGACCCAACGCAAAGCAGCCACTCGCTTCCGGCGCTGGCGCTGCGGCGCTTGGGGCAAGCGCCGGCGGACGGGCCGGGGGAGGCCGCCGCCGCCGTGGGCGCGCTGGCGGCGCAGCTCGATCCCGAGATCGACGCGGCGGGCCTGCGGCGCTGCTACGACGAGCTCGATCTGCCGTTGGCGCCGGTGCTCGAAGCCATGGAGGACGCCGGCATTCTAATCGACCCGGCGGCGCTCGGCGACCTGTCGCGGGAGCTCGACCAAGCGGCCGCCGGACTGGAGCGAAGGATCTATGCGCTCGCCGGGACCGATTTCAACATCAATTCGCCGAAGCAACTGGCGGAGATCCTGTTCGAAAAAATGGGCCTGCCGCAGCCGCTGCGGCGCGGCAAAACCAAGGCCTTCTCGACGGCGGCCGACGTGCTCGAGCAGTTGGCCGACCAGTACGACGTCGCGCGGCTGGTGCTGGATTATCGGCAACTGGCGAAGCTGAAATCCACTTACGCGGAGGCGCTGCCGCGCTTCGTGGACGAGCGCGACGGCCGGCTGCACACCACCTTCGATCAGGTCAACGCGGCCACCGGCCGGCTGGCGTCGGTCAATCCCAATCTGCAAAACATTCCCATCCGCTCCGAGCTGGGGCGGCGCATCCGCGCCGCGTTCCGAACCGCGCCCGGCCAAGTGCTGATCGCGGTCGATTATTCACAGATCGAATTGCGACTGCTGGCGCATTTCAGCCAGGATCCCTTGCTGCTGGCGGCCTTCCAGCGCGGCGACGACATTCACTCGCTCACCGCCGCCGAGGTCTTCGGCGTGAAGTTCGATGCGGTGACGCCGGAGCACCGGCGGCGCGCCAAGGCCGTCAACTTCGGCATTGTGTACGGACTCTCCGCCTTCGGCCTGGCACGGCAATTGGGGATCGCACAGAGCGAAGCGGCCGGCTTCATCGCCCGCTACTTCGAGCGCTACGCGGGCGTGCGCGCCTATATCGATGCCACGCTGCGGCAAGCCCGGCAGGAGGGCGCGGTGCGGACGCTATTCGGCCGGCGGCGGCCGATCCCCGACATCGGCAGCCGCAATGCCACGCTGCGCGGCTTTGCCGAGCGCACGGCGGTCAATACCCCGCTGCAAGGAACGGCGGCGGATCTGATGAGGCTGGCCATGATCCGGGTGGCGGCACGGCTGGCGGCGCAAGACGGCGGGGGGCGGATGCTGCTGCAAGTACACGACGAATTGGTGCTGGAGGCGCCGGCGGCGACCGCGCCGCTGGCGGCGTCGCTGGTGCGCGATGCGATGGAGCACGTATTTCCGCTGGCCGTGCCGCTAACCGTGGAGGTGGGAATGGGCGCCAACTGGCGCGACCTCGAGGAGTGGCAAGGCTAGATGGCCAAAATCAACGCGGCGGCGATGACCGCCAGGGCGGCGGCCAAATCGAAAGGCAAGGCCGGACCGGCGCGGCGCCAAAGCCAGCCGGCCAGCACGCTGGCGATCAAAGCCGTGCCGCCGGCCATGCCGGCGATCCAGCCGAAAGCGCGGCCGCGCGCCGCCGGGCCCACCAGTTCGGCCACGAAGGCGCTGAGCACGCCCGTGCTCATCGCTTGATAGAGGCCGTAGAGCGCGAAAAGCGGCCAAACCCACGCGGCGTGGTGGATCTGGCCGAAGCTCCAGTACACGAGGGCGAAAAGCAAGTATCCGCCGCCGATCAGCCACTTGCGCCGCCAGCGATCGGAGAGGCCGCCGATCGGGTACGACAGCCCGGCGAAGACCACGTTGAAGACAAGACCGAGCAGCGGTGCGCTTGCCGGCGAAATGCCGAGTTGCTGGGCGCGCAGGATCAGGAACATGTCGCTGAAGTTGGCAATTCCAAACAGGGCGACGGCGGCCAACAGGACATAAAAAACGGCAGGGATCTCGGGCGTTCCGGCCGCGGCGGCGGGCCGCGGCGACGCCACGCGTCCCACGGGCCCGGTTTCGCGCAGTCCGCCCCAGGCGAGCGCAATAGCCAGGCCGCCCGGAATCGCCGCCAGCCAAAACACCAGGCGAACGTCATGCCCGGTACGCGCCATCACCCAGAACGCCACCGCCGGGCCCAGGATGGCGCCCGCGGAGTCGAGCGCTTGTCGCAAGCCGAAGGCCGCGCCCAGCTTGTCGCGGCTGATGGACTCCGCGATCATGACGTCGCGCGGCGCGCCGCGAAAGCCTTTGCCGCCGCGATCGGCAACGCGCAGCGCCAGGACCTGCGGCCAGGCGGTGGCGAAGCCCAGCAGCGGCTTGACCACGTTGGCGGCGAAATACCCGCCCACCACCAGCGGCTTGCGGCGCGGATAGCGATCCGCGAGGTGGCCGGAGTAAATGCGCACCAAGCTGGCGACGCTCTCCGCCGCGCCCTCGATCAGCCCCAGCAGCGCCGGTCCGGCGCCCAGCAGGGTGATGAAGTAGGGCAGCACCCAATAGGCCATCTCGCTGGCCGTGTCGTTGAAGAAGGCGGTGCCGCCCAATAGCGGCACGTTGCGGCGAAGCTTGGGGTCGGGCGGCGTCGCCGGAACGGCGAAAGATGGCGGCTCGGCCATGCGGAGAAGAGCGGCCTAGTCGAGAAAATCGAGCCGCGGCCGATGCGGAATGATGCCTTGCTCGTAGCCCATCGCCAGCAGCATTTCGATGGCGCGCTTGTCCTCGGGACCGTAGCCCACGGTGCGGTGATTGACGTACATGCCAATGAATCGGTCGGCGAGACTCGGCTCCATGTCGCGGGCAAACTGCATGGCGTAGGTCAGGCCTTCTCGCCGGTGATCGAGTCCGTACTGTATGGAGGCTTTCAGCAGCGCGGAGATCCGCTCCTGAAGTTCGAGCGGCAGATCGCGGCGAATCACGTTGCCGCCAAGCGGCAATGGCAGCCCGGTTTGCTCCAGCCACCAGGCGCCGAGATCGATTACCTTGTGCAGGCCGGCGCTGGCATAGGTGAGCTGGCCTTCGTGGATCAGCAGCCCAGCCTCGACCTTGCCCGCCTGCAAGGCAGGGACGATCTGATCGAAAGGCAGGACGGTGGTGCGAATCTGGGGCGCAAAGAGTCGCAACACCAGCGCCGAAGTGGTGCGCTCGCCGGCGATCGCGATCACCTTGCCACGCGCCTCCTCGATGGTGAGCGGGCGCGGCGCCACGATCATCGGCCCGTATCCGTAGCCGACGCTGCCGCCATGATTCAGCAAGCGGTAGCGCTCTTGCAGGTAGGGGTAGGCGTGAAAGCTGACGGCGGTAATCTCGAACTCGCCCGCCAGGGCGCGCCGATTCAGGCTCTCGATGTCGTCGAGCACGTGGGTGAAGCGCAAGTCGCCGGTATCGAGCTTGCCCT
This sequence comes from Terriglobales bacterium, assembly GCA_050746125.1. Taxonomy (GTDB): domain Bacteria; phylum Acidobacteriota; class Terriglobia; order Terriglobales; family SCQP01; genus JAJPKR01. The sequence continues at coordinate 68,104 of JBOGKX010000005.1, forward strand.
CGGCCAGGGCGTAAAACATGAACGCATCGTCGGAGTCGGGGCTGTGGGCGACGCGGATTTCACGGACCGAGGTGGAGGCGTTGGACATGGGTCTCCCCTAGCGTACCGCGCCTGGTAATTAGGGCGTGGCGATAGGCGGCGCGGAGCTTCGTTGTCGGTCGCTCGGCCTCCCTCACGTACATCTCGGTACGCTCAGTCGGCCTCGCTCCCGCCGCGCGTCGCCTCCGGCACGCGCCGCGCGCGCGATTAGCGGTGCACGCGGCCGTTGCCGCTCGATCTCGACGGCGCCGAATAAGAGCGGGAGGGGGCGGAATAATGAGGCGTCGAATACGAACGGGAAGGGGCGGAGTAGGAACGGCTCGGGGCGGAATACCGCGGAGCGGAGTACGAGCGGCTAGGCGCGGAATAGCGCGGAGCCGAGTACCGCGGCGAGGGCTCCGAGCGATAGCTGGGCTCGGAACGGTAGGACGGCTGCGCCGAAGGCCGATAGGCCGGCTCGGAGCGGTTGTAACTGAAGGCGCCGCGCGATGAGGAAGAGGCGCTATAGCCGCGTCCGCCGCCGAAATCCGACGAAGCGCGGCTATAGACCGCCGAGGAACCCATGGGGTGGTTCTCGAAGCGAGATCCACCCCCGAGGCTGGATTGGTGAATGCGCGAGGGCGAAGCCGGCTGAGCCCGGCTGCCTGAGTCACGCGAAGGCGCGGACGAGCCGCGATTCGAGCTCGGGGCGCCGCCGCGCGCCGGCGCGCTGGGCGCCGCCATCGGGTGGTTCTCGAAGCCGCGGGAGGGAGCGCTGCCGCGCGCGGGCGGCGAACCCCGATCGACGCTCGGGTTGCTGCCGCGGTTGGGTGTGCTGGGCACGGCCGAGCCACCCATGGGATGGTTCTGGAAGCCGCCGGTATCCCCGCCGCGGCCGTTTTGACGCAGCGGCGACGGCGAAGCCGGGCGAATTTCCACTCCGCGCGCGGCGTTCACTCCGGTGTTGGCCCGGCCGGTGCCTTGGGCGCCGAAGCGCTGCCAGTTGCCTCCGCTCGAGGCGGCCGCGTCGGCGTGAGAGCTGGCGTCGGCGCGAACACCGGTTGCCGGCCGCGCCGCCGAGGAGGCACTGGGCCGCACGACCTCGAAGCGCGGCCCGGCCGGGCTGGCCGGCCGCATCGCGCGCGATTCCGCCGCCGCGCGTCCCAGGCTGGGGACCGCCGGCTGGGCGGCATCTCGCGAGCGCACCACGGCCGTGGCCGTCACGGGCGAAGCGGGTCGAACCTCCGCCGGCACGCGCGGCACCAAGCCGGCGCGGCCGCGAGCCGTCGCCACGGAGTTGTCGATGGCGCGCAACCGCGTCACCTCGCTGGGCCGCGCCACCATGGGACGACGGCTGAACACGGCGGCATCATGAACTCTCGCCGGCGGCGCCACCGCACGCGCGCCGACCATGGGCGCCAGACTGGCGCGGGTGGGCGCGATCGGCGCCGTGCCGCGAACAGTATTCACGCCGTTCAAGGCGCGCACCGGCAGCACCCGGCCCAACTGATCCACCCGGCCATTGGCAAAGCCACGCTGCGACACGGCAATGATGCCGCCCCGCACGCGAGCGTTCGCCAGGCGCCCGATCGCTTCGCTGCGGTGCACGCGCACGCCGTTGATCGAGGTCACATTGTTGATGTTGGTAATGTTATAGATGTTCGTTATATTGGTGATGTTGGTGATATAGCGAGCGCGGCTGTAGCCATAGTACGGCTCATAGGGGGCCAGCGGCACCCAGCCGATTCCGCCGTAGGCGCCGAACCCGAAGCCCAGGCCCCAGTTCCGGCCGCCGACGAAGAAGGAAACGTAAGCCGGCGCCCACCAGTGCGCGCCGCCAAAGGCGCCCGGCCACCAGCACCAGCCGAAGCCGGTTCTCCAGAACCAGCGTCCATAGTGATAGGGAGCCCAGCCCCACGGCTCATAGGAGACCCAGCTCCAGCCGTAATAGGGGGTCCAAGCCCAGCGGCCATAGTAATAGGGCGACCAATCGGCCACGGTGTAGAGCGGGGTCCAGCAATTTCCGTAGCCGGGCACATACACCCAGTGGCCGTAGTAGTCGAGATCCTCGCTGCCGTACACTTGCGTGTTCACGTAGCGGTGGCGATAATCGCTGGCCTGCAAGATGCGGTTCTCGCGGTTCTGCACCCATTGATCCCAAGCGTCTTGGCTGGGCGCGGCCACGGTCTGGAATTGCGGATTGTCGCTGCCCTCGATTTGAATCTGCTCGCCGGCGCGCGCCACAACGGAACCTTGCGGCGTGAAGACCTGGGCGGCGCCATCCCATACCGTCGCGCTGGTATGGGTGGCATCCACCACGTCGATTCGCAGCGTGCCGGCTTGAGTCGGCCGGACGCTCATGTTGGGCGTGTCGATTTCGCCGTCGAGGAAGTGGTCGCCGACGGTAGTGAAGCTGACCGTTCCGCTCTTAAGTTGCACTTGCAACCTATTGCCGGCGAAACCGGCGATGGTCAGGTCGGTGCCGGATGCCATACGGACGACGTCGGCATAATCGAATTCAATTTCGGCCCGGCCTTGGGCGGGCACATAGATTTCGTCGCCTTGCACCAGCGGAGTGTTCAGCACCACCGCCGTCCAGGACTGGGCGCCCTGGCGCAGCATGCTGACGTCGCCCTCCACCAGGCTGACGCGCGCCACGCCCGGCGCATTATCGGCGCGCGCCGGGGTGGCGAAACCCAGCGCCACCGTTAAAGCCAGCAAAAGGCTGGCTAGCGTAGCTGGCCGAATCGAGTTTAGGAACTGCCGCATATGGCACCTCCGCCGGGCTTGGCCCGGGGCCTTGCTTTTATCGTTCGTCTGTATGGATTAGGACGGGAACCCGCGCGTTTCAACTTTCGTAAGGATTTGCCGCACAGCGGGTTGCCGTGTTCAGGATATTCACGATCCCTTCATTTTCGCGGCGGCTTGGGCGCCCCTTCACCCTGGTGAGAATCTACCCCTATTTTGAACCCGAGACGGGGCCATAACCAGCCGGCGGGAGCCGGGTTGCCACCTGTCCTCTAGGCCGGGGCGCGGCGCGCTGGGCGCGTTTTCCACCGCCAAGCGGAGGCGATAATGCCCTCCAAATTGGATTGGCGCGGCTGCCACCCCGCCGCTTGCATTTTCGCGGCGGTGGCGACCAAGCGCGCCGAATCGCCGGGGCGGCGGGCGCTCTCCTGGACGGGAATTTTGCGGCCGCAAATTCGCTCGGCCGCGGCGATCACCTCGCGCACGGAATAGCCTTGTCCATTGCCGAGGTTGAAAGCATGGGCGGCCAGGTCGCAGGCGGCGGGCGGCGGCGCTTCGAGCTGGCGCAAGGCGATCACGTGCGCCTCGGCCAAATCGCGGACGTGAATGTAGTCGCGAATACAGGTGCCGTCGGGGGTGTCGTAATCGCGGCCGTAAATAGCGATCGCGGGGCGTTCGCCGGCGGCGGCCTCGAGCACCAACGGAATCAGGTGCGACTCCGGCTGGTGCCCCTCGCCGCAGCGCTCGGTGGCGCCGGCGGCGTTGAAATAGCGCAAGGCGGCGTAGCGCCAGCCGCGCGCGGCGGCATGCCAGGCCAAAGCCTGCTCGAGCATGAGTTTGCTTAGCCCGTATGGATTCACCGGGCGCAACGGCGCGCTTTCGGGAATGGGCACCGCTTCCGGCGCCCCGTAAACGGCGGCGGTGGAGGAAAGCACGAAGCGCCGCACTCCGGCCGCTTCCATGGCCTCCAACAAAACCAGCGGCCGCGCGAAATTGTTTTCGAAGTACTTGCGCGGCTCGCGCATGGATTCGCCCACTTCGATATGAGCGGCCATGTGAATCACGGCGTGAATTTCGCGGCGGGCGAAAAGCCGGCTTACCACCGCCAGGTCGCCGACGTCGCCGGCGACGAACTCCGCATCGGGGTGAACCGCGTCGCGGTAGCCGTGGCAAAGGTTGTCGAGCACCACCACCGCATAGCCGCGCTCAAGCAGCACCTCAACCATGACCGCGCCGATGTAACCGGCGCCGCCGGTCACCAAAATCGTCTGCGAAGCCACGCCTTAGGATGCCATGTTCCCGAAACGACCGAATAGCCGAGGGCGCACTGGGCCGCGTTTCTAAGCGCTACGCCCGCGCGCCGCGGGAAGGAACAACGCTGCCAAAAAGGCGGCCAACAGCAGAAAAGCGCCGGCCTCGCCGCCGATGCGAACATTGGCCCTCAGTTGGGCGCCCAATTCGCCCAGGCTCAGGAACGGCAAGGCATGTTGGGCGCGCTGCGCAACGGCGGCGATTTCGCGGTGCATCGCTTGCGTCAAGAGCGCGGCTGCGCCGATGGCGTAGGCAGCGGCGGCGGCACCGGCAATCGCCGCCGCCGCCATGAGCTGCCGCCACCCGCCCGCCATGGCGACCCATACCACCACGGCACAGATGCCAGCCAGCAACAGCGTGAACGGTATGGCGACGGCTAGTCTGTAAGCCCAGGGAATCGCAGCCGACGAGCGGCCGCCCAACTCTTGCCATTGCCGGCGCAGATTCGAAACCTGGTGCAGCACTTCGCCGACCGTAGGCTGGCCCTGCGCCCGGCCCGATGAGGAGCTGGAGTGGGCGGCGCCGCCCAGCGACGCGGCAATCTGAAGCGTGGACCATTGCGCCGCCACGCCGGGAGCGGAAAAGCTCAGCGCCGGGAGGAACAGCGCGGCGATGCCAATCCACGCCGCGATCCAGCGCAGCAAATGAACCCAAACCGATTCCACCACGCGGAAAGTCTAGCGCTTGGCGCGCCTTTCAGGCGGCTTGTTTGTGGCGATTGCGCAGCAGCAGCAACTCGCGCCGCGCGCGGTCGAGAACCTTCATGGCTTCTTCCAACTTGCGCTCCGCTTCTTGGCGCCGCTGCACGGAATAGACATGCCGGGCCAGTTCGATCTGCAAAGCCTCGACACGCCGAAACGCGGAACGGTAGGCGCGTTCCTGGGGACTATCCATCTGACTTATTGTAGCGGCGCGGTCGCGATCCAAAGTGCGAAATCGCAAGTTGGCGCAGGGCCCGCCGTTTTCTGGACGCCGCTGGCGTTACCGGCAGCCGCGGGGCGGCGGGCGACTTCAAGGCGCTAAGCTGGGGAGTCGGCCCGCGATGGCCGGCTCTCATGGCCGATCGAGTCTTTCTCAGCCTTTGGTTACCGGCGAGCGGCGAGCCGTCGCTGGCGCCGCTGGAGGCCGCTTGGCGCGCGCTGCCCGCATCGCAAGCGCGGCCGGGAATCCACGCCTTGCGAGTGACGCCACTCGATTGGGCGCAGCCGGCCTTATTCGAAGAGCAGTTCGAGCCGGGCATCGAAATCGGCGCGGCAATGACCCTCTTGGGCGAATACCTTCACGACGACTATGCCTTCGAAGCGGAGTGCGCCTGGGATCTTTGGTTGCCGGCGGCGCCGGCGGCGCCCGGCGTAGCGGTGGTTCCGGCCTGGCGGCAAGTCGCCAGCCGCGTCCAGATCACGCTGTTGGGAAAGCTCTTCGAGCGCCCGGTCGCGACGGAGGAGGCGCACGCGCAAGGCGATTTATGGGTGGACTTGGGAACGGAAACTCTGTTCCTGGCGCCCGATCAGCCCGCCAACGCGGAAACGCGCGGCAAGCTGCAAGAGAACGCCGCCGCGCTAGTGCGCTACTCGAATGCCCTGGCCGCGGCCGTGCATCCAACCCGTCGGCAATTGTGGTCGGAAGCGGAGGAAGATTTGGCCACTCGCTTGGCGGCGCGGCTGCATTGGGTGCAATAGACCAACTCGCGCGGGCTGGCGGCTCGCGGCTCGGACGCTTGAGTGGGCTTGCCTGGCTGGCGCCTCTCCAAGCCAGAAGGCCCATGCTGCCGGCAGCGCAAGGCTGGGTCGGCGCAGTCTTCTACTTCTTCTTCAATTTGGGATTCTTCGGCCTGGTGCTGCTGAGCGCGCTCGACTCCAGCTTTTTGACGCTGCCTTTTGCCAACGACATTTTGGTCATCGTGCTTTCTTCCGTGCACCACGGCAAATTCTGGTGGTACGCGCTGGGAGCGACGATCGGATCGGTGATCGGCTCGTATGTTATGTACTGGGTCGGACTAAAAGGCGGCGAGACGTTCATCAAGGCGCACATCTCGCCGGCAAAGTACGACCAGTTGCACGAGCGCGTCGGCGGCCGCGCCCCGGAGATCCTGGCGCTGCCAGCTATCATTCCGCCGCCGTTTCCCTACACTCCCTGGGTGCTGGCGGCGGGCGCGCTGGAAGTGCCGCGCAATCGTTTCATGCTCAGCATCGGCGCCATGCGCGCCGTTCGCTTCTTCGCCGAAGCCATTTTGGGGACCATCTTCGGGCGCGGCATCGTGAAATGGCTGAGCACGCCGAGTTTCCGCTATCTGATTTACTTCCTGATTTTTGTCGCCATCGCCGCCAGCGCTTACTCGATCTATCGGCTGTTTCGAGCCACGCGGCGGCGGCCGACGCAGCCGGCGCAAAAGCAGCCACCCTCGTCGCACGCGGCTTGAGGGCGGGGTTGGTAAACTTGAAAGATGCTCTCTGCCCTCGAACGAGCTCAAGCCCTGCGCGCGGCGCTCGAGGAGCGCATCTTGGTGCTCGACGGAGCGATGGGCACCATGATCCAGCAGCGGCAGCTGACCGCCGCCGACTTCGGCGGCGAGGCTTACGAGGGCTGCAACGAGTTGCTGGTGGAAACGCGGCCGGACGTGATCGCGGCCATCCATCGGGAATATCTCCAAGCTGGCGCCGACATCATCGAGACCGACACCTTCGGCGCCACGAACGTGGTGCTGGCCGAATACGGTCGGGCGGAAGCGGCGCGCGAGCTGAACTTGGCCGCGGCACGGCTGGCGCGGAGCGTGGCCGATGAGCTGAGCACGGACGCGCGCCCGCGCTTCGTGGCCGGGGCGATGGGACCGACCACGAAGGCCATCAGCGTCACCGGCGGCATCACCTTCACCGCGCTGGTGGAGGCGTTTTACGAGCAGGCGCTGGCGCTGGCCGAGGGCGGCGCCGACCTGCTGCTGGTCGAGACCTGCCAGGACACGCGCAACATCAAAGCGGCGCTACTGGCCATCGAGCGGGCGCGGCAAAAGCTCGGGCGGGCGCTGCCGACCATGGTTTCCGGCACCATCGAGCCCACCGGCACCATGCTGGCGGGACAGAACGCCGAGGCGCTCTGGGTCTCGCTGGCGCACGCGGAGCTGCTTTCCATCGGCCTGAACTGCGCCACCGGGCCGGAATTCATGACCGACCATCTGCGCACGCTGGCGACGCTGAGCCATCGCTATGTCTCGGTGTACCCCAACGCCGGACTGCCCAACGAGGACGGCCGCTACGGCGAGACGCCGGCCAGTTTCGCGGCGCAACTCGAGCGCTTTGCCGATCACGGCTGGCTGAACCTGGTGGGCGGCTGCTGCGGCACGACGCCGGCGCACATTCAGGCGGTGGCGGCGATGGCGGCGGGCCGGCCGCCGCGCCGCCCGCCCGCGCCCAGCCATCGCGCCTATTACTCCGGGGTCGAGGCCATCGAGGCGGAGGAGAGCGCGCGGCCGCTGCTGGTCGGCGAACGCACCAACGTGATCGGCTCGCGCGCCTTCAAGAATCTGATCGCCGCCGAGCAGTGGGAGGAAGCCACCGAGATCGCCCGCCGTCAGGTCAAAAATGGCGCCCAGATCGTGGATGTCTGCCTGCAAAGCACCGACCGCGACGAGCGCGCCGACATTCCACTGTTCTACGAGAAGCTGATCCGCAAGATCAAGGCGCCGGTGATGATCGACACCACCGACGCGGCGGCGATCGAATTGGCGCTCGCCTACTGCCAGGGCAAGAGCCTGATCAACTCCATCAACCTCGAAGACGGCGAGGAAAAGCTGGAACGCGTCTGCCCGCTGGCGCGCCGCTACGGCGCCGCCATCGTGGCGGGCTGCATCGACGAGGACCCGAAGCAGGCGCAGGCCTTCACGCGCGAGCGCAAGCTGGAGGTGGCGCGCCGCCTGGTGCGGCTGATGACCGGCAAGTACGGCATCGCGCCGGAGGACATCATCATCGACCCGCTCGTCTTTCCCTGCGCCACCGGCGACGAGAATTACATCGGCGGCGCGGTCGAAACCATCGAGGGCGTGCGGCTGGTGCGGCAGGAGATCCCCTACGTCAAGACCGTGCTCGGCGTCTCGAATATCTCCTTCGGGCTGCCGCCGGCGGCGCGGGAAGTGGTGAACTCGGTCTTTCTCTACCACTGCACCAAGGCCGGCCTGGACCTGGCCATCGTCAACTCGGAAAAGATCGAGCGCTTCGCCTCGATTCCGGAGGACGAGCGGCGGCTGGCCGAGGATTTGCTGTTCAACCACCCGCCGGCGGCGGTGCCCGACGACCACCCCGGCGCGGCGCTGCTGCGGGCGGCGCCCGCGGACTGGCGGGACCAGACCCGGGAGCAAAAGATCGCCGTCAACCAATTTCATATCGCGGCTCTGGCCGGACATTTTCGCGGCGCGACGAAGCGCGGCAAGTCGGCCGCCGACCTGCCGCTGGACGAGCGCCTGGCCCACTACATCGTCGAGGGCAGCAAGGACGGCCTGATTCCCGATCTCGACCGCAAGCTGGCCGAGGGTGCGGCGCCGCTCGACGTCATCAACGGGCCGCTCATGACCGGCATGGCCGAGGTCGGCCGGCTTTTCAACAACAACGAGCTGATCGTGGCCGAGGTACTGCAATCGGCGGAGGCGATGAAGGCGGCGGTGAGCCACCTGGAGCGCTTCATGGAAAAGGCCGAGTCGACGCGCAAGGGCAGCGTGATTCTGGCCACGGTCAAGGGCGACGTGCACGACATCGGCAAGAACCTGGTCGAGATCATCCTGGCCAACAACGGCTACCAGGTGATCAACCTGGGCATCAAGGTGCCGCCGGAGGTGCTGATCCAGGCCTGGCACCGGCATAAGCCCGACGCCATCGGCCTTTCCGGCCTGCTGGTGAAGAGCGCGCAGCAGATGGTGGTAACCGCGGGCGATCTGCGCGAGGCCGGGGTGGACGTGCCGCTGCTGGTGGGCGGCGCGGCGCTCTCGGACCGCTTCACGCGCAGCCGCATCGCCCCCAACTTCAACCAGCCGGTCTGCTACGCCAAGGATGCCATGAGCGGCCTGGGGCTGATGAACGAGCTGATGGATCCGGCGCGCCGGGCGGCGCTGGCGGCGCGGCATGCCCCCGTGGC
>JBOGKX010000006.1:0-4628 GCA_050746125.1 Terriglobales bacterium
AACAGGAAGCAGCCGACGGGACGGCCCGGCGCTTTGAGCCCGGCGCGGCTGCGGCGAATGGCGCGAGCCAGCGCCGTGATCGCCTTGTCCTGGCTGATGACGCGCTTGTGCAGCTCGATTTCGATGCGCAGCAGTTTCTGCTGCTCGTCTTCCTTGATCGAGCTGACGTTGATGCCCGTCCAGCGCGCCACCACGTCCTCGATGTCTTCGCGCGTGACCACGCCGGCGGTGGAGTCGTCGAGGTGGTACTTCTCCCGCAGGCTGCGCAGATTTTCCCGTTCCTTGCGCTCTTCGTCGGAATAGAAGCGCGCCTTCTCGAACTCATGGTTGGCGATCGCGCCTTCCATGCGGTGGACGATGAACTTTAGCCGCTTCTGCACCTCGACCAGCTCTTCCGGCATCGTGGTCTGGCGCAGTTTCACCCGCGCCCCCGCCTCGTCGAGCAGATCGATGGCCTTGTCGGGCAGGAAGCGGTCGGGGATGTAACGGTTCGAGTGCAGCACCGCGAAGCGCAGCGCTTCGTCGGTGTAGCTGACGGCGTGTAACTTCTCGTAGCGATCCTTGATGCCGTTCAGCACTTGCACCGCCTCCGCCTCGTCCGGCGGCGGCACCTTGACCGCCTGGAAGCGGCGCTCCAGGGAGCGGTCCTTCTCGATGCTCTTGCGATATTCCGCCGGGGTCGTGGCGCCGATGCACTGAATCTCGCCGCGCGAGAGCGCCGGCTTGAGAATATTCGCCGCGTCGAGCGATCCTTCCGCCGAGCCCGCCCCCACCAGCGTGTGCAACTCGTCGATGAAGATGATGATGTTCTGGTTCTCCATCAACTCCTTCATGATGGTCTTCAGGCGCTCCTCGAACTGGCCGCGGTACTTGGTGCCGGCGACGATGAGGGAGAGATCGAGCGCCAAGATGCGCTTATCGGCCAAAAAGGAGGGCACATCGCTTTCGGCAATGCGCTGCGCCAAGCCTTCGACGATGGCCGTCTTGCCCACCCCCGGCTCGCCGATCAGCACCGGATTGTTCTTGGTGCGGCGGCACAGAATCTGCACCATGCGCTCCAACTCATGGCGGCGGCCGATGAGCGGATCGAGCTGGTTTTCCATGGCCGCTTGCGTCAGGTCGCGGCTGAATTCGGCCAGCAGGGAAGATTCCTTGGGCCGGGCGGCGACCTTCTCTTGCGACGCGCGCGACAGCTCCTCGCGCACCTGCGCCAGGCGCAAGCCGCGGCTTTGCAGCATCTCCGCCGCGAAGCAGCGCTCCTCGCGCAACAAGCCGAGCAGCAGATGCTCGGTGCCGATGTGCTTATTGCTCAGCCGCTCGGCTTCTTCGGCGGCGTAATTGAGCACCCGCTTGCACTCGTGGCTGAGCGGTAAATCCACCGAAGTGGAAACCTTCTCCCGCGGGGCGGTGCGGCCCTCGATCTCCTTGCGAATCGACTCCACCGTCGCGTGCGAGCGCAGAAAGCGGTTGGTCAGCGCCTTGTCCTCGCGCAACAGGCCGAGCAGCAGGTGCTCGGTCTCGATGTAAGGGCTGCCACACTGGCTCGCCTCGTAACGGGCGAAGAAGATTACCCGCCGCGCCTTTTCCGTGTATCGCTCGAACATGGCTCCGTGTATCCCCCGCTCGGCCGCCCCGGGCACGGTCGAGTTTAGAGCTCGCTAAGTTATCGGCTCGCGGCCTCTCAAGGCGGAGGCCACGGCTTCCAAACCGCCGTCGTGCAGCCGCAGGATGCGGTCGCAGTGGCGGGCAAATTGCCAGTTGTGCGTGACGATGATCGAAGTCAAGCCGTGCTGGCGGTGGAGTCCTTCCAACAACGAAAAAACCGCCGCTCCGGTCTTCTCGTCGAGGTTGCCGGTGGGTTCGTCGGCCATCAGTACCGCCGGCCGATTTACCAGGGCGCGGGCCAAGGCCACGCGCTGCTGCTCGCCGCCCGAGAGCTCGCCGGCGCGATGGCTGGCGCGTGCCGCCAAACCCACCTCGGCCAGCTTCTCGCCGGCGCGCTGTGCCGCTTCGCGTTGTCCGCTTCCCCCGGCCAGTAGCGGCATCATGACGTTTTCCAAGGCGGTGAACTCAGGCAGCAAATAGTGGGATTGCCACACAAAACCGATTTCACGGTTGCGAAAATCGGCCAATTCATCGTCGTTGAGCCGGCCGAGGCTTCTTTGGCCGAAGTATACGTCACCGCTTGAAGGCCTGTCTAGGCCGCTGAGCACGTGCAGGAGGGTGCTTTTCCCGGTTCCTGATTCTCCAACTATGGCCACCATTTCTCCCCTGCGTATCCGCAGCGCAACGTCGGCAAAAACCAGCAAAGGCACATCCCCGGAGCGGTAAGACTTCTTTAAGCCCACCGCTTCCAAGGCAAGCTCATTATTCGATGCGGGGGGGGCGCTGGGGATGCGAGCGGCGCTCGAAGAGGTGGAAAACATGGAAGCGAGCCTTGGCGCCTCACTCCCATTATCCGCCATCGTGCGAATCCGCCGCCGCCACTACCCCGCCAGGCGGTGGTTGCCCGCGCCCGCTCCGCCCTGCCAGCCGCGCCTATCGCCGCCCAGCCGCCGCCCATACCGACGACAACAACCAAACGCGGCGAAAGGCGAGCAGGGCGAGGCGGAGGGAGGCCGGGCGGCGCGCGTGCCCAGATGTAACGAAGCGTTGCGACGCCTATCGCCGCGCCCGGTCACACGGGCAGGTACCATGAGAGGTGCATGGGCTTGCCGTCCTTTGTCGCCGTCCGCTATCTGCGCCCGCGCCGCGGGCGGGGGCTGGTGTCGCTGGTTACGGCAATCGCCGTGCTGGGATTCGCCGCCGGCGTCGGCGCGCTGATCCTGGCGCTGGCGGTGACGAGCGGCTTTCGCGACGCCTTACAGCAGGAACTGGTGGGCGCCACCGCCGAAGTAAATCTGATGCGCAAGGAGCCGGCCGGCATCACCGATTATCGAGCCTTGCTGAGCCGGGCGGCAGCGCTGCCGCATGTGCGGGCGGCGGCGCCGGCGATCTATGACTCGGTGATTTTGAGCCGCGGCGCCCGCGTCGCGCAGGTTACCCTCAAGGGCATCGAGCCGCGGCAAGAGCGGCGCGTCACCAACATGCTCGATCGCTTGCGGGCCGGGTCATGGCAGTCGTTAGCGAGCGATTCCGCGGCCCGCGATCTGCTGCTCGGCCAGAGCCTCGCCGACTCCTTAGGCGCGCGGGTGGGCGATTGGGTGCAAGTTTACGTACCCCAGGCGGTGCTGACGCCGCTCGGCTACGAAGGGCGCACCACGTCGTTTCGGGTCACCGGCATTTTTCGTTCCGGGTATTCGGATTTCGACAGCGGCTGGGCCTATACCGGCTTTCTAGCGGCGCAGCAGTTACGGCCCGGCAACGGCGATTTCGCCAGCGTGATCGAGCTTCGGCTGGACGACCTCTATCGCGCCGGCGCGGTAGCGCGGGCGGCGGTGGCGATGGCTGGGCCGGCGTTCACGGCGACGACTTGGATGGGCCAAAACCGCGCTATTTTTCAAGCCCTCAAGACCCAGCGGCTCGGCACCATCATCGTCATCGGGTTGATTGTCTTCGTGGCCGGCATGAACGTCCTGATCTTGCTCTCGATGCTCGTGCTCGAGAAGCGCAAGGAGATCGCCGTGTTGCTCAGCTTCGGGGCCAAGCGGCGGCAAATCCGGCGCATCTTCGTTTATCAGGGGGTCTTCATCGACCTGGTGGGAACGGCGCTGGGACTTGCGGTGGCCTACGGTTTCGCCTGGGCGGCGAACCAGTACCACTGGATCCACATCTCCTCCGAGGTGTATGCGATCGACTACGTGCCCTTCCACACGCGCTGGAGCGACGGTCTGCTGGTGGCGCTTTTGGCGCTGGCGGTGAGCGTTCTCGCCAGTATCTATCCGGCGCGGCGGGCGGTGCGGGTGCGGCCGGCGGAAGCCCTTCGCTATGAATGAGGCCTCGCCGGCCTACGCGGCGCGGATGTGGTGCCGCAGCGCCTGCTTTTGGTGGTCGTTCATGGGCAGGCCGTGCGCCTCGCGCCCGTGCCGCTCGACTTGGCGCATGACCTCCTCGTCGTTTTTGCCGCGCGCCCGCCAATCGCATTCGGGATGTCCGGCCTCGGCGCAGCGAAACTCCCGCTCGCCGGATGCATGCGTGCTCTTTTCAGCCACGGTGAACCTCCACGGACTTTGCTTGCTTGCCCCAAGTATGCCCGGGAAGCAGCGCCCGCTAAAGCCCGCCGCCGACAAAATGCACCACTTCGAAACGGTCGCCCGCGCCCACCCGCGTGCTCTCCCATTCCCGCTGCGGGACCAGCGCCAGATTGCGCTCCACGGCTAAGCGCTCGGCCGGCAAGCCCAGATGGCGCAACAAATCGGCCACGCTCAACCCCTCGGGCACGTCGCGCGCCTCGCCGTTGAAGGTGATTTGCACCGCTCCTCAGCATAGCCCACCGCCGAATTAGGGCCGCCCCGCCCGCACCGCAACTGCCGCCGGGCGGGCGCCCGGTCTCCAGCGAAAACCATCCGAGCGGGGCGAGAAGCAAGCAGGGCGAGGCCGCAGGCTGGGAGGGGCGGGAGGAATACACCAACGTATCCGATCCGCCCCGAGCAGCCGAGAACGAAGCCCTGCGACGCTTATCGCCCCGC
>JBOGKX010000007.1:0-6861 GCA_050746125.1 Terriglobales bacterium
AGCGGGAGAAGTCGAAGCTGACCTCAGGCGTGGTCGGGTTCTCGGTCATGATTGTTTCTCCGGAAATCGGCGTGAGATGAAGAGGGGCGGGGCGGTTTCGGCCGCCCCGCCGGTGACGGGAATTGCGAACCGGGCGTCCTCCCGGGATTTCACTGGCGGCGCGCCCAGCACCGCGCGGCGTGCATGTCCATGAAACTCACCCGCTCTTTGACCCATTCGAGGGGGAGGGTGCACGGCGCCTCCTCGCCGTCCCCGGTCAGGGCGAGGATGACGCCATTGCCGGCGAGCGGCTGATGGCCGCCCCGGAACATGAAGAAATACTGCGGGTGATCGAGGAGGCCTTCCTCGTTGACATAACAATGATGAATGCCGTCGAGGCCCAGGGTGACTGGCTCGATCATTCCGCCGACGATCTGCTGCAGGGAAGCGAGCGAAACGTCGATCTCGGTTTCGGTGATCGTGCGGTCCTCGGCATTGATGACGATCGCGCGCATGCTTGAGCCTCCGAGAGCAAGAGAGGGGAGAACCCGGCGGGTGCTCTCCTTGCCCATCGCGTCATCCTTTCTCGGCCGGCCTCTCGCTCTCGGTGGCTGCCGCCCGGACAAACGGCAGCCCCATCCGAAAATGCGCGTCAGGGCGCCGAGGCCTCGTCGAGCGCGTCGCCGCCGATCTCGTCCCCGACGAGGAAGGCCGGCAACTCGTCCGTAGCGTCGTCGATCTCCGCGCCGTCGCCGCCGTCTTCCTCGCCGTCGATGAAAGTGGCCTCGCCAGGATCCGGGCTTTCGCCGGCATCCCGGAGCGCGGATTCCCCGACCTCATCGGCGGCCGTGACGCCGGCATAAGCTATGCCGGGCGGCAGCCAGCCGGCGGCGCGCTCGCGCTCCACCGGACCGACACCGATGCAGGCGACGCCCGAGGCGGGATCGAAAGCGGCTTCGAGCGCGGTGGCGAGCGCCGGCTTCTTGTCGTCGGCATGATCCCGCACCCAGCGGTCGCCGAGGATCTCCCGGCCTGCCGCAAGCCCGTGCGCACTGCCTGCTCGGCGCTGCGCGGCGCCAGGCCACGGCGATCGACCATCGCGGTGGTCAGGGTGCGGGAAGGGCCGCCGAATTCGCCGGATTCCGGATCGTCGCTCTCGTCCCCGCTTGGCAGAGGATCGGCCGCATCTTCGTCGCGCCGTGCGCGGCGTTCGACGAGACCCTGGTGCAGGCAGAAGTCGCCGTCCTCGCCAACCGTGACGATGACGCCGGCGCGGGCGCGGTCCTCATCGGCATAGACCGCCAGGCCCGCCACGACCTCGGCCAGCTCGTCGCGGCGATCCTCCAGCTCGGCCGCTTCGCTGATCAGCCCCGCGCTCCAGGCGTCTTCGGGAAGCGTCTCCAGTGCGGCAAGGCGCTCCTCGATGCGC
The DNA here is from genome assembly GCA_050746125.1 of Terriglobales bacterium. Classification (GTDB taxonomy): domain Bacteria; phylum Acidobacteriota; class Terriglobia; order Terriglobales; family SCQP01; genus JAJPKR01. The sequence goes on from JBOGKX010000007.1 coordinate 1,409, forward strand.
GCGCTTTCCTGCGCAATCTCGGGCGCAGGATCGACCGGCCGCGGGCGGATACGCCCGTATTGCGCGAGAAAGCCGTAATCGGGATCGAGCACGGCCTTGGTCCAGGCCCAATGCGGGCGCAGCTCTTCGGCCTTGGCTTCGAGCTTCTCGATCGCGAGACGGCGCACCAGCGCGGCATTACCCAGAAAGCCCTCTTCGTCGCCGCTGAACAGATCGCGCGTGATCGTGCCGCCGGCGGCCTCGTAGGCCGCGGCGCCGACGAATGCGCTGAGCGGGGAGTCGAGCGGGACGGCGCTCCGGGTCAGCAGGCGTCGCACGGTATGGGGTGAGATGGTGTGCTGGTCCTTGACCTGGCGCCAGATCGCGCGCTGGCTCTCGTGATCGGCGCCGAGCGTGAAGGCGGTCAGGACTTCAAGGCTGAGTGCGCCGGCGCGGAATTCATCGAGCAGCTCGGGTGCGATTTTGCCGAGTCGCAAGCGCTGCCGCACATGCCTCTCGGAGACACCAAAGCGGAGGGCGATCGCCTCGACCGTCTCCCCTGTCTCGATCAGCGCCGCCATGGCGAGAAACTCATCTACAGGTTGAAAGCCGGCTCGTGCGGTGTTCTCCATCAGCGAGATTTCGAGCGCCGCCTCCGGTTCCTCGATCAGGCACCGCACCTTCAGATCGGCCGGGATGGCGCCCTCGGTGGCGAGCTCCTGCAAGTGAAGCTGCCCCGGTTTCGTGGAGTGTTTGGGAGCTTCCATTATTACGGCGCCGCGTTGACCTCCTGCGTCGCCGCTTCATAGGCCATGGGGGATCGGTACCCCAGGGCGGAATGGAGCCGGACAGGGTTGTACCAACCTTCGATAAAGCTGAAGCAGGCCATCCTGGCCGCGGCCTGGGACGCGAAGCGGCGGCGGTTCAGCAGTTCGCATTCGAGCGTGGCGAAGAAGCTCTCGCACATGGCGTTGTCCCACGGGTCCGGCCTTGCCGGCCCGAGGACAGGCTCCGGCGTCGCCGACCGAACCCATCGACGGCCGGACGCCTGCCTCGCGGCACCGGGCGCCAAAGGCGATCGACGTATACTGGCCGCCCTGGTCGGAGTGATGGATGACGTTTTGGGGCCGACGCTGGCCAATGGCCATGTCGAGCGCGTCGAGCACCAGCGCGGTGCGCAGATGGTTCGCCATCGCCCAGCCGACGATCTTGCGGCTCCAGGCGTCCAGCACCACGGCGAGATACAAGAACCCGGCCAGGGTCGGCACAAACGTAATGTCCGCGACCCAGAGCCGGTTCGGCCACGATGCCGTGAAGTTGCGATCCACGAGGTCGGGCGCGGGCCGGGCAGATTTGTCGTGGCGGGTCGTTGTGATCCCGCCGCGGCGACGACTGGCGCCTGTCAGGCCGGCGCCGCGCAGCAAGCGTGGATGCGTTTACGTCCGTGCCGCTCGCCTCGGGCACGAAGTTCCGCATGAACGCGAGGCGCACCGTACGTCTCTCGGGACCCGAGGTGGATGGTGCGCACCTTTTTCATGAGCCCATCATCGGCAACCGCGCGGGCGGAGGGGACCCGGTGCCGCCACGCGTGATACCCGGACTGCGCACCCCGAGGGTCCGCGCCATGGTGGCGATCGGAAAATCGGCCTGATTTGCGCTCATGAATTGGAAGACCCGGACGGCACCACGCCGGCCTCGCGCGCAAACCAGGCCGCCGTTCGAGAGAGAATGTCGCGCTCCAGACGCAACTGTTTGACCTCGCGACGCAATCTCGACAGCTCTTCGCGCTCCGGCGCCGACATCGCTGCGTCATGTTCTTCCCGGCGACCCTCTTGGCGGTCCGCCACAGTGACCCAATGCCGGATCGCGTGGGAGCTCGGTTCGAATTCCCGGGCGAGGTCCTCGGGGGACCGCCCGGCGCGAACCAGATCGACCATCTGGCGGCGGAGTTCAGGGGAATAGGGGGCGCGTTCTGGGCATTGGCTGAACCTCCTTCGAGAGCCTGAAAGGCGCCACAAAAGCGGGTCAACTCCAGTTTCTGCGCCAGCAACCAGGCGGTCTTGCAGGTGATGCCGAGCGGCGCCGCGAACGGGAGCGCCGACATGCCGTTGGCGTGAGTGGCCATCAGGGGCGCGGCCCAGAACCATACCGTCAAAGGCAATTTCGAGCGGTGCATCACCGTGCCGGCTGTGATCGAGGCCTGCCGGCCGCAGGCGAGGCATTCGTGGGTGTCCGCCCGGCTCCTCAGCAACGCCGCGCCGCCCATCGCCGCAAGCGGGGCACACAAAGCCCTCCGACCAGCGCCGCTCAAACAGGAATGCCGCGCCGCTCGCCTCGTCTGGAAAACCAGCCTGAAATTCGGTCAGGGTTCGCACCCTCGCCATTGCAGGCCCTCGTCGCGCTCACCCCGAGTGGCGGATGCACGAGGCCACGATACCATATATCGGTCAACCTGGGACAACGGGATAAGCCGCGGCCGCCGCAAGGCGCCAAGCGTTGCCGTCAAAAAGATTGTGGTCGAGATCGATCCCTGTTCAGAGCGTGACCAGCTGCGCGTCGCCTAGTGGGTCATTTGGCATGGTACTCGGTATTCTTCACGGCTTGTCCAATAGCGCGGGAGAGATCGCCGGGTATGCGCTGCGGCACCGCCAAGGGGTGGTGCTCGTCGGACCTATGGCGCCGCTGCCGGCGCTTGCCGTTCCACACAAAGGGTGTGGGCTGCCGGTTCCAAGCCTGGGCGGTCTGCGCGAACCAAACGCCGATTTCGGCCGGGCTGCGGGGATGCTGACCGTCGAGCGCGCGGCGCTTCAGGATGTGCTGGATCGCCTCGGCCAGGTTCAGCCAGCTGCCGCCCACCGGCGTATAGAGCGGCATGATCCCGTGCCGACACAACCACAGCACCATCTCCGGGATCTTGTGGCCCGCGAGATTGTCCCAGACCAGCAACAACCGCAGCGGCGGCAGGTGCTCGGGCAAGGTGAAACGCACTGTCAGCCCCTCTTGCCAAGCGCCCCACAGGGCGCGGTTCGCCGCCGGGGTGAGCGGGCACCGCGGGGGCGGGCAGTGCCGCCACAATGTCGGCCAGCGTCGTCTGCAGCCAGGGGTGCAAGATGGCATTGGTGCTGCGCGCCACCGGCTGGAGGGGCACCTGGCCGGTGGCGGGATGAAACAGGGTGAGGATCTTGCTCGTGCCGGCGCGCACATATTCGTGCGGCTGGCGCGCCGGCTGACCCTGCGGCCGCCAACTGCGGCCAGGGTGCGGCACGGCTTGGAACGGCCCGGCCTCGTCCTCGCACCAGACCGCCAAGCCGAGCGCGGTGCCGAGCGTGTAGGCCCGCTCGATCAGGATTTTTCCCCCGCCGCATCGGGATCGCGGACCACCACCGCGCCGCCCTGCTTGCGCTTGCGCACGGCCGTCCCGGTTGCGCACCAGGTGCGGCTCTGCTGCCAACTCATCCCGGCGCCATGCAGGGTCTGCCAAATCGTACAGGGGCTCACCTGCGGCAGCCCGCCTTCCGCTTGGCGCAGGGCCCGTTGCAGCGTGCCCAATGACCATGTCGCCGTGCCGTCGCGCGCGCGATCGCGAGCGCGCCGGGCTTCCGCCAGGATGCACCGTTGTTCGACCGCACCATAGCGGATCGGCGGACCGCCGCCATGGCGCGGTCTGACCGCGCCCAGGCCCTCGCGATTGAAGCGCCTCACCCAGGCCGCGACAGTGTCATTGTCGCGGCGCCCCACCTGGCGCGCCGCTGCCAGGTAGCTCTGCCCCTCGGCCACCGCCAACAAGGCCGTCGCCCGAGCGACCTGCCCCGCTGGCGCGCTCTGCGAATAACTCAGCCGCACCAGTTCCGCCCGTTCCTCTGTGCTCAAGGCGCGCAACGGATCCTTCTGGCGTCGCGACATGACCCATCTCACGGCATATTACGGGGCGACAATATACCGAAATTCAGGCCAAATGACCCACTAGGTCGTGTGGACGGATTTGATCAAGAGGAGGCCGCAAACGAAGGCGACAAGGGCGCCATAGTTTTGGGCGGTCTTTTCACAGCGCAGAGCGAGGCGCTTGAAGCGCTTGAGCTTTCCCATGGTCTGCTCGATGCGGGCGCGGGCTTTGCAGAGGGCTTTGGGAAAGAAGACGGGCTTGTCGGCGGCGTTGGAGCGGTGTGGGATGACCGGGCAGATGCCGCGCTCGCGGGCGGCTTGGCGGTTGGCCTTGGCATCCTAAGCAGGGTTCCCCCGGTTGGTCCACACATGGCAGAATCCCGAAGAGGAAACCGCGGCATGTGGAGGAAGCGTGCCGAGCCAGTCGTGGATTTCGGCGAGCGCCGAGCAACGCGAGGAATTACGGGCTCTGGCCCGATCGTCCGATCGGGAGGAAGCAGATCGCGCGCGGGCCATCCTATTGTCGTTGGAGGGCTGGACCATGAGCCTTTAGCCCGCGGTGGGCCTTTAGCCACCGGGCTTGACCCGGTGGTTGACCCGCGGGGAGCGGATCGCCGCGGCGTTTTGCGTGCGCACCGACAGCGTGCGGCATTGGCGGGGGATTTTTGGCCGTACGGGGGTTGCAGGGTTGCGCGCCCGCACGGCGCCGGGTCCCGCCGCGGCCAAAACGCAAGCTGCCTTGTCAGTGATCGAACAGGTCTTGGCACCCGAAGTCGCGGAGCGGCCGAACTGGACCTTGCCGCGTCTGCAGGACGAGATCAAACGGCGTACCGGCGAACGCATCTCGAAATCGCGGCTCAGCGTGGTGCTGAAAAAAGGGGCTTCGCCTGGCGACGACCCCGGCACCCGCTGAAGGGGCGGCAGAGCCTGCCCCGGCGAAGGCCGGGGATGCCGATGCGGTTGACCGCTCCGGCTTGCGCCTGCGCCTGTTCAAACAGCAGGCTGAAGCCGGCGATATCATCTTGCTGTTTGGCGACGAGTCGGAGGCGCTCACCCATCCCTATCTCGCTCATCTCTGGGCCAAGCGAGGCGAGGATCTGCGGGTCCCGGCGTCGGGGCAGTCGCACAAACGGGCGATGCTCGGCGTCCTCGATTTCACCGCCCGCAGGCTGATCGTCAACACCAGCGCTACCAAGCGCAGCGGCGACTTCATTGCGTTGCTGGGCCGCCTCGATGCCGTCTATGGGTCATGCCCAGGCCGGCCACAGAAGCCGGTCATCCTCGTTCTTGACAACGGCCCGATCCATACCAGAAAAGCCTCGCGGGCGGCGCTGGCCGCGCGCCCTTGGCTCACTGTCGAATGGCTGCCGAAATACGCTCCGGAGCTGAATGACATCGAGCGATCCTGGCGCGACCTCAAGCGCCACTCCTGAGCTTGTCGAAGGGCTCGCTCACCAGACCTTCTCCGATCCCGATCATCTCGATCGTGCCATTCACAAGGCAATTGCCGATATGAACCGCGAGCGCCAAACCCGAGTGTGTACTAACCGACGAAATGTTGCTTAGCTCGGCGCGGTGCCGACCGTCACGCC
>JBOGKX010000008.1:0-12665 GCA_050746125.1 Terriglobales bacterium
GGGCGGCGGTGCCGCCGCCGCGGCGAGAGCCGCGACGGCGAAGGCCAGGACCGCGCCGCGCACGCTAGCGCCGAATCTCGACCGGCGTGCCGTCATAATGCACGACGCGATCCGGCCGCGCCGGAGCGATGCCGCCGCCGCGGCCCGAGCGCACGAACACCACGTTGAACGTGCGCGACGCCAGCATGCCGGGAAACGACCCGCGGCGGGCGCCGATGGTCAGCGTGCGGCGCGCGTCGTCCCAGTGGAAGGAGATGGTCGCGTATTGCCCTTGCAGGTATTGATAGCCGTCCCCGGCGTCTTCATAGAGCGTGAAATCGCCATCGGCGCCGGGGTAAACGCGGAGCTCGATGGGGTCGGCCGGCTTCTGATCGGCGTACTCGACGTCGGGTCCGAGCGGCACGATCGAGCCGACGCGCACGTGCAGCGGCAGGCGAGCGAGCGGCGCCGGCACGCTGACGTCGCTGCCGCCGCCCTGCGCGTTGCCCGTCCAAAAGTCGTACCAGGTGGTGGCCGGCAGATAAAGACGACGCGTGGTGTCGCCGGGCGCGGTCACCGGCGAAACCAAGATCGCTGGCCCGAACATATATTCGTCGCCGATGTTGTCGGCTCGCGGATCGCCTTGGAAATCCATCGCCAGCGGCCGCATCAGCGTGTAGTTTTGGCTGCTGACCCGCCAGGCCAGTGAATAGATATAAGGCAGCAGGCGATAGCGCAGCCGATCGTACTGGGCCAGGATGGCCTGCGCTTCGGGGCCGTAAGACCAGAGTTCGTTGTGATTCGTCGTGCGCGTGCCGTGCACGCGGAAGACGGGGCAGAAGGCGCCGTACTCGAACCAGCGCACGAACAGCTCGCGATAGGCGGGATCGTCGGGGTTGCCGATGAAGAAGCCGCCGATGTCGGTGGTCCAGTAGGGCAGGCCGCTGATGCTGTAGTTGAGGCCGGCGGGAATCTGCCGCCGGAAGCTGATCCAGTCGGAGATGACGTCGCCCGACCAGGCCGTCACGCCATAGCGCTGGCTGCCGGCGAAAGCCGAGCGGGACAGGATGAAGACGCGCTTGGCCTGGCTGGCGTCGCGCTGGCCGTCGGCGACGGCGCGCTGCGCCATCAGCGGATAGATATTGGCGTAACGGGCGCCATTGCCGATGAAGACATGGTGGTCGAGCAGGATGTTCTCTTCCCTGCCCTCGGTCTCCGGCTCGTCGGTGTCGAGCCACCAAGCGTCCACGCCGAGGCGAAAGAGCGAGCGGTTCAGCATGCCCCAATAAAACGCGCGCGCCGCCGGGTTGGTGGCGTCGTAGAGGGCCATGCCGACGGGATGGAACGAGGGCGCGATGGTGCGGGCGATGAAGAAGCCGCGGCGATCCATTTCATCGTAGACCGGCGAGCCCTGCTCGAAGTACGGCCAGACGGAAATCATCAGGTGGAAGTGCTGGCGGTGCAGGGCGGCGATCATGCCGGCGGGATCGGGATATTTGGCGTTGAAGCGCATCTCGCCCATGCGCGTCCACCAAAACCAATCCTGGACGATGTCGTCAATCGGAATATGGCGGCGCCGATACTCGGCCGCCACGCCCAGGATTTCATCCTGCGACTGGTAGCGGTTCTTGGATTGCCAGTAGCCGTAGGCCCACTTGCCCAGCATGGGCACCGAGCCGGTCAGGGCGCGATAGCCGGCGACGATGCGGTCCAGGCCGGGACCGTAAATAAAGTAGTAGTCGATGGCGTCGGCGACGTCGGAGCTGATATAGAGCGAATGGACGAAGCGGTTGTCGAAGCGGCTGCGCGAGGTGTTCTTCCAAAACAGCCCGAAGCCGGCGGATGACACCAGCATGGGAATGGCGATCTCGGTGTTTTCCTGCGCCAGCTCGACCGACTCGCCGCGGTAATTCCACACCCCCGCCTGATGCTGGCCCAAGCCATAGAGCGCCTGCCGAGAGCCGTACATGGCGACGTAAACCTCGGCGTGAAACGCGGCCTCGCCGTTGACGGTCACCGGCGTCAGCGTGCGCACCGCGTCTTGCATCAGTTCGTGGCCGGCGGCGTCACGATAGGAGACGGCGCCGGTGGCGCGATCCACGACCGCCTGAACTTCCGCCGTCGCCAAGGTCACGCTTTTCGCGTCTTGGCTCATCGTCCAGGGCGCGGAGGGCCAGTCGCGGTGGACCAGGACGTAATCGGGCCGCGCCGGCGGCACGGGCGAGGGCGAGAAGACCGCGTGCACGATATTCGCCGCCCGCACCTCGAGCCGCAGCGTGCCGGTCTTGAGCGTCAGCACCAACCCGTCGGACTGCCGCGCCACGGACTGCACGGGGTTGAGAGGCGTCCATTGCCCCCAGGCCGCCATGGCCAGCCAGGGAACGAAAAATAGAAGCGCGACGCGCCTCAAGGCCTCACCTCCAGATGCGCCTGGATCGTTTGCTGCGAATTGCCGCCAACCATGACCGTGATCGGTCCCGGCTGCACCTCGCGCCGCATGTCGAGCCCGAAGAACGACAGGCGCTCGGGCCCGAGCGGAAACGAGACGGTGCGGGTTTCGCCGGGCGCCAGGTGGATGCGCTCGAAACCCTTCAACTCCTCGATCGGTTGGGTGGGAAAGGCCACGTCGTGGCGGATATACAACTGCACCACATCATCGCCGGCGCGGCCGCCGGTGTTCGTCACGTCCACCAGCGCGTGGGTGCTGCCCTCACGGCCGATCGCAGCGGGATCGAGGCGGAGATTCGAGTAGCGGAAGGTGGCATAGCTCAGTCCCCAGCCGAAGGGGAACAGCGGCGCCGCGTTCGAGAACAAGTAGCCGCGCTTGGCCGACGGCTTGTGATCGTAGTAGATCGGCAACTGGCCGACGTTGCGGGCGATGCTCACCGGCAGGCGGCCGGCCGGATCGTAGTCGCCAAAGAGGACGCCCGCCACCGCCGTGCCCGTCTCTTCGCCGAGATACCAGCCCTCGACGATGGCGGGGGCGTGGGCGGCCAGGTAGTCGATCGAATAGGGCCGGCCATTGAGCAGCACGACCACCACGGGCCGGCCGGTGGCCAGCATGGCTTTGGCGAGATCGAGTTGGCGGCCGACGAGCTTGAGGTTATCCATGTCGCCGAGGTGATTGGCGGCATAGGCTTCGCGCGACACCTCGGCATTGCCGCCGAGCACGAGGATGATGGCGTCAGGACGGGCATCGCGCACCAACTTTTCCGCCGCGGCGAGCCGCGCCGCGTCTTTTTGCGGGTCGGGCAGGCGAACTTGATCCACGCCCCAGCCGCCGCCGGGCGCGGTGATGCGGCAGCCCTCGGCATAGATCACTTTCACGCCCGTGCCGAGCCGCGCCTTGATGCCGTCGAGCACGGTCACCACGCGGCCCGGCTGGCCGCTGTATTCGCCAAGCACGCGCTGGTCGGCGTTGGGGCCGATCACCGCCACCGTCTGCAAGCGGCTGGAATCGAGCGGCAGCAGGTGGCCGTCGTTCTTGAGCAGCGTGAGCGCCTCCAAGGCGGCGCGCAGCGCCAGGCGGCGGTGGGCCGGCGAGTTGGTCACCGCCATGGCGCGGGCGGGATCGGCGGTAGGGCGATCGAAGAGGCCAGCCAGAAACTTGGCGCGCAAGATGGGGGCGACGGCGCGGTCGATCTCCTCGGTCGAGACGCGCCCTTCGGCCACGAGCTGCGGCAACAAGGCATACGCGGAGGGATCGGGCAGCTCGAGATCGACGCCGCTGGCGAGCGCCAACTGCGCCGCTTGCCGCTCGGTGGCGACGACGTGATGCAGACTTTGCAATTGATCAATACCGAAATAATCGGAGACGACGAAGCCGCGGAAGCCCCACTCCTGCCGCAGAATGCGATCGAGCAGCCAACGGTTGGCGTGCGAGGGGATGCCGTCAATCTCGTTGTAGGAGGCCATCACGCTGCCGGCATGGGCCACGGTAACGGCATAGCGGAACGGGTAGAGCCAGTCTTGGCGCAGCAAGCGGAGGGGAATGTCGGCGGGAGCGACATTGGTGCCGGCCTCCGGCTGGCCGTGGGCGGCGAAGTGCTTGAGCGTGGCCCAGACGTGCTGGTCGTCGAGGTTCGGCCCCGGGCCCTGATAGCCGAGCACGGCGGCGGCGCCGATGCGCGAGACCAGGTACGGATCCTCGCCGTACGTTTCCTCGATGCGGCCCCAGCGCGGCTCGCGGCCGAGGTCGAGCACCGGCGCCAGGCATTGCTGCGCGCCGCGGGCGCGCACCTCCTGGGCCACGGCGGAGAAGACTTGCTCGACCAGCGCCGGATCCCAGGTGCCGGCCAGGCCGATGGCCTGAGGAAACGAAGTCCCCTGCGGCGCTTCCTCGCCGTGCAGGCATTCCTCGTGGAACATCACCGGAATGCCCAGGCGGGTGTGGGTCGTCACCCAACTCTGAATTGCGTTGGTGAACTCGGCCATTTGCCGCGGGCCTTTGTTTTCGCCCGGGCGGGTGATCTCGCCCATCCCCTGGCCCAGCACCGCCGCGGCTTTGGCGGGATCGAAGTTGCCGCCGGCGTCCTCGATATTGGCTTTGCCTTTCCAGAGGCCCTCGAGCTGGGCGACCTTTTCCGCGAGGGTCATGCGCGACAGCAGATCGGCGACGCGCCGCTCGACCGGCAGGCGCGGGTTTTTGTAGTCGGGCGGGGAAGGCGGGGGCGCGGCGGACACGGCGGCGAGCGCGGCCATCAGAACGATGGCGGCGGCGCCAAAAACGCGGCGCCGGCAGGCAGAGCGAGGAGTCACGGCGAACATTGTACTCACCGTGGCTGCCGCTGGCTATCGCCGACCTGTTAGTTTGAATCATGGCCGAGGTGAAGTTTCGCCGCTCCGAGATGCCGCTGAAGCGCGAGGTGAACTACCTCGGGCGGCTGCTCGGCCGCATCATCGCCGAGCAGGAGGGGGAAGCGGCGCTAGCGCTCGAGGAGGAGATCCGCGCCCGCTGCAAGGTGCTGCGCGCCGGGGGCACGGCGGCGGAGACGGCGGCGCTGATCGCGCGCCTGGAGCGGCTCGGTGGCGCGGACATGGCCACGGTGGCGCGCGCCTTCACGCTCTATTTCCATCTCACGAACCTGGCCGAGCAGCGCCATCGCGCGCGGCGGCAGCGCGCCTACACGCGGCAAGGCCGGCCGCCGGCCGACTCGCTGGCCGGCACGCTGGCCTTGCTGCGCCGCCGGGGCATCACGGCCGAGCGGCTGGCGGCGCTGCTCGAGGATTTCAGCCTGGAGCTGGTGCTGACCGCCCATCCCACGCAAGCGCTGCGCCGCACCGTGATGCATCGCCTGGAGGAGATCGGGCGCCTGCTGGCGCAGCGCGAGAGCGGCGGCGCCGGGCTCGGCGACAACGAGGCGGATCTGCTGGAACAGATCGAGGCGCTATGGCTCACTAGCCAGGTGCGCCCGGAGCGCCTCTCCGTGCTCGACGAGGCGCGCGGCACGATGGCGTACTTCGAGGACGTCTTCTTCGCCGCCATGCCGCGCCTGCATCGCGAGCTGCGGCGCGCCTTGGCGGTGCATTATCCGGAGCTGGCGGGGCGCGAGTGGCCGCCGCCGATACGCTTCGCTTCCTGGGTGGGGGGCGATGCCGACGGCAACCCGCACGTCGGCGCCGAGACGGTGCGCTTGACGCTGCAATTGCACCGCCACGTGGCACGCGTTTATTACGCGCGCGAGCTCGACCGCTTGTTTTTCGAGCTGGGGCACGGCGCCGAGATGCTGCGCTGCCCGCCGGGTCCGGGACGGGAGGCGCTCGAGCGCTATCGCGCCCGCTGGGGGGCGCCGCCGCCGCGGCTGGCGGCCGAGCCGGCGCGCGAGCTGCTGGCCTACATGCAGCGGCGCATCGAGGAGCGCGGGACGGCGCCGCACGGCGAAGCGGCCTACGGCGAAGCGAGCGAGTTCGAGGCCGACTTGCGGGGGCTGGCGGCGTTGTTGGCGCGAGCGCCGCGCGCGGCGGCGCGAGTGCGCGATCTACTCGGCGCGGCGCGGGTGTTTGGGTTCCATCTCGCCGCGCTCGACCTGCGCAACAACTCCGACGCCCACGAAGAGGCGTTGGCGCAGTTGCTGGGCGGGCAATATCGCGCCTGGACGCCGGCGGAGCGGGTAGCCGCGCTGCGCCGCCTTCTCGCCGAGCCGCCGCAGCCGCCGGCCGACGCGCCGCCCGCCATCGCCATGCTGCGCGCCGCCGGCGAAGGGCAGGCGCTGGCGGCCGCCGCGGTGCGCAACTACGTCATCAGCATGACCCGCGACCTCAGCGACATCTGGGAGGCGCTGGGCCTGGCCGCCGCCGCCGGTTTGGCCCGCCTGGAACCAGACGGCCGCCTGCGCTCCGCGGTGCATCCCGTGCCGCTCTTCGAGACGGTGGCGGATCTGGAGGAGGCGCCGGCGGTGCTCGACCAGCTTTTCGCCGACCCCGCCTATCGCGCCTACTTGCGCGAGCGCGGCGACCTGCAGCAGGTGATGATCGGCTACTCCGACAGCAACAAAGACGGCGGCTACTTGGCCTCGCATTGGCTGCTGCACCAGGCGCAGCGGCGGCTGGCGGCGGCGGCGGCCGGGCACGGCGTGCGGCTGGAGTTTTTTCACGGCCGCGGCGGCACGGTGGCGCGCGGCGGCGGGCGCGCTTACGAAGCGATGCTGGCGCTGCCCCCCGGCACCGTGGGCGGGCGGCTGCGCGTGACCGAGCAAGGCGAGGTGATCAGCGGCAAGTACGGCGATCCGGAGACGGCGGAGCGCAATCTGGAACTGGCGCTGTCGGGCGCGCTGCTGGCCAGCCTGGAGATACGGCCGCTGGCAACGCGCGCCGCCGCGCCCCGCGCCGCCGCGCGCGTCGAGGCCGTCTCCGTGCCGGCGTCCTGGCGCCACTGCCTGGAGCGGATGAGCCGCGCCTCGCTCGCCGCGTACCGCGGCCTGCTCGACGCCGACCTGCTGGCCTTTTATTGGCAGGCCACGCCGGTGAGCGAGTTGGGCGAGCTCAATTTGGGCTCGCGGCCCACCTTCCGCCGCGCGCAACAGGACTTCGCCACCCTGCGGGCGATCCCCTGGGTCTTCGCCTGGACGCAGACGCGGGCGCTGTTGCCGGCCTGGTTCGGCCTGGGCGCCGCGCTCGGCCCGGAGCTGGCGCGGACGGAGGGGCGGGCGCGGCTGCGCCGCATGTACGGCGGCTGGGTATTCTTCCGCGATCTGATCGACAACGCCGCCATGGCGCTGGGCAAAACCGACTTGCGCATTACACGCGCCTATTGCGGGCTCTGCGCCGACCGGTCAGCGGCGGCAAAAGTCATGAGCGCGCTGGACGAGGAGTTCGCGCGCGCCGCCGCCGGCATCTTGGCGGCGAGCGGGGAGGCGCGGCTGTTGGAGCGCACGCCGGTGCTGGCGCGCGCCATCCAATTGCGGAACCCCTACGTCGATCCGCTCAGCTACCTGCAGGTGCGGCTGCTCGAGCGCAAGCGGGCCGGCGGACTCGACGCCGACGGCGAACGGGCCTTGCTGCTGACCTTGCAGGGCATCGCCGCCGGGCTGCGCAACACCGGCTGAGCCTCACGGCGGCGATGACGCGAGATGCCGGGGGCGGCTTAGGAGGCGGCCTTGATGAGCAGCCGCCATTCGGCGTCTTGGGAAGCGCCGAGGAGGTTGAGGCGGTCGAGTTCGCGGTCCGCCTGATCCTTGTTGCGGAAGGTGGCGGCGACCTCCAGGCCGCTGGACTCGGTGTTAGGGCGGCAAACGATGTAGAGCTCGGCCATGGTCCTATTGGAACTCTGCCGCGTGCGCAGGTCCAATCGAAACATTGGATCGAGGCGATTAAAAAAACCAGCAGTCGCCAGGCGGCGGCGCGGGCCGCTTAGCGGCGGCCCTCGATGTTTTGCCGCACATAATCCACGCGCCAGGCGCCCACGAGGGCGCGCGCTTGGTCGGGAAAGGCGGCCAACAGCGCCTGCCATTTTTCCGGCGATAACTGGCTCTCGTAAGGACGCAGGATGACGGCGGCGCAGAAGCGCGCAAAGGCGGCGCGGTCGGGAAAATCCGCCGGCGCCTCGTTTTGCCAGACCCGCACATCGCGAAAACCGCAGATCTTCAACTGCTCCTGGGTTTGCTCGACGGGCTGAAAGTGCCAGCGCTCCTCGGCAGCGACGCCCAACTCCCGCAGCGCGCGATAGAGCGCGGCGCGGATGCGCTGGATGTTGCCCTGGCCGCCGAATTGAGCGACCAACTGGCCGCCGGGCCTGAGCAGGCGGGAGAAACCGGCGAAGGCGCGCTGCTTGTCGGCGACCCAGTGCAGGGCGGCATTGGAGAAGACCAGGTCGAAGCTGGCGGGGCGCAGCGGGGAGTTTTCGAGCGCGGCCAAATCGCCCAGCACCACCTCGGCCGGAATCGCCAGCCCCAGAGCGCGAATGCGCTGCCGCGCCGCCTCGGTCATGCCGCCATCGCGATCGAGGCATGTCAGGCGGCCGTGAGGAATTTTCTCGGCCAGAAACGGAATCAGCCGGCCGCTGCCGCAGCCGGCGTCGAGCACCGCCTCGGCGCCGCTCCAGGCGATGCGCTCGATGACCTCGCGTCCCCAGGATTCCTGCACCTGGGCGACGGCGTCGTATTCGGCGCCGTCCCAGGAAAAGGACGCGGAGCTCGCCGTTGGATTGCCGGCGTTGCCCATTGCTATTGCGGCTTTTTCGCCAGCTCGGCGGTGGTCAGGCCGGTATTGATCTTGATATCGAGGACCTTGGTCTCGGAAAACGGCTTGCCGTCGCGCAGCGTTTGACTGGAGAAGGGGCATTGCACGCCGTCCACCGCGCGGTAGTCGCTGTCGTACTCGACGACTTCCGCCGGCGGGCCGCCGGCGCTAGTGCGAAACTGCTTGCCCAGCACCAGCCCGGATTGCACGTCGATCAGCAAATCGAAGCTCTGGCCGCGGGCGCTGACTTCGACCACGTCGGCGGTGCGCCCCTTGACCGGCTCATGCTTGAGCAGGCGCGCGGAGTACCCGGGGTCGCGATAATGCAGCAGGGTTTGCACCGTGTCGCGCAGGAATTGTCCCTTCACCTGCTGCAACTGGGCGGCGGGAATCGGCTGGATGCCTTGCGGCGTCTGCATCCACCCGGAGTCTCCGTCGGTGTAAATCGTCAGCGTTCCGAAGGGCAGCTGCATCGATTCCCGCACGGCATGGGGCGGAACCAGCTCGGTGGTGCCGTGAATCACGAACTCCCCTTGCGGGCTGCGCACGGTACGCTGGGCCACGATGGTTTCGTCCTTGATCGTGGCCAGCGCGGCGCCGCCCATGGCGGCGCGGGCCTTGGCCAGCGCCGCTTGGCCGGCGGCCACCTCGGCCGCGCTGGCGGGAGCGGCGGCCGGTGCGGGCTCGCCGGGAATCGTGGTGTCGAGCACGCTGGCCGGCAGGCCGAGCGCGGCCAGCGATTGCCCGTACTGCTTCTCGTTGCCCACCACGACGTAGGCGAAGCGATCGGGATGCAGATATTTGCGCGCTACCCGCAGGACATCGGCGCGGGTGACTTTTTCGAGCTCGTCGCGATATTTGAAGATGAAGTCGGAGGGATAGCCGAAATAGTCGTAGCGCAACAGCCGGTTCACGGTCTTGGCGCGGGTGTCGAAGGCGAAGACGAAGCTGTTGAGCACCTCGCTTTTGGCCGTCGCGATCTCTTGCTCGCCGACCTCGGCGCTTTGCAGCGCCCGCACCTGCGCCATGATGGCGCGTATGGCCTCGACGGTCGAAGCCGACTTGGTGCTGGCGCTGATCTCGAACAGGCCGGGATGGTCGTAATCGGCGCCCCAGCCGCCGCCCACGGAATAGGCCAGGCCGAGCTTGGTGCGCACGTCCTTGAAGAGGCGGCTGGCGAAGCCGCCGCCGAGAATCTGGCTCATCACCGCCAAGGCGGGATAATCGGGCGCATCGAGGCGGCCGCCCAACTGGCCGATGCGGATATTGGTCTGATCCACGTCGCCGCGGTCCACGGTGTAAAGCCCGGGACGAAAATCCGCCTGCACGGCGGGAAAGGCCGGCACCGACTTGTCGCGGCGCGGCCAGGCGGCGAAGGCCTGCTCGAGGCGCTGCTTCATGGCCGGCGCGGAAAAATCGCCCCAGACCGCGAGCATTACGTTGTTGGGAAAGTAGTAGCGACGGTAAAAGGCATCCAGATCGGCGCGCTGGATGGCGTCCACGGTGGCGTACTCGGGCTCCCAGCCGTAGGGCGTGGACTTGCCGTAGATCAGATCGTGGAACTGTTGCGAGGCTTGCCCGGCGGCATCGTCGTTGCGGCGGGCGATGGCGCCCTTCTCCTGCACCTTGGCCAGGTCGATCTTGTCCTGGCGGAAGGCCGGGTGCATCAGCACGTCGGCGAAAATCGCCAACACCTGCGGCAAATTTTCCTTGAGGCAGGAAAAGCTGGCCCAGCCGAGGTCTTCATCCACGCCGGTTTCGACCGAGGCGGCCATGGCCTCCAGCGTGTCGTCCAGTTGCTCGCCGGTGCGGGCGGTCGTGCCGCCGGTGCGCATCACTTGGCCGAAGACGTCGGCGAGGCCGATCTTGTCGCGCGGATCGAAAAGATTGCCGGTGCGGATCAAGGCGCTGCCGCTGACGAGCGGCAGTTCGTGATCCTCGAGCAAAAGCAGGCGCAGGCCGTTGGGCAGCGTCACCGTCTCGACCTTGGGGATCTCGAGCGGCCGCAGCGGCGGAAAGCGCAGCAGCTTGTAGGAGGCGGGGGGCGCAGGCGGGCGGGACTGGGCGGGCACGGCCGCGACGAGCAGCAGGGCGGCGGCCAAGCCCGCAAAGAGGCGCGCGCAACGTACGCGGTTCATCGCGCGCCTCCCGAAGCCGTGGCGGCGGCTGGCGTGCCGCCTGGGGAGGGCTGGACTAGATAGGCGACGGTGCGCAGTCGCGGCTGGAAGTACTTGCGGGCCACCCGCTGCACGTCGGCGGCGGTCACGTGATTGATCTGGTCGAGGTGGCGGAACAACTGCCGCCAGTCGCCGAAGTTGGTGTAATAGAAGGCCAGCTCTTGCGCCATGCCGGCGTTGCTGCCCAGTTCGCGGATCAACTCGGCACGCGCTTTGGTCTGCACCATTTTGAGCGTCGCGGCGTCCACCAGCGTGGTCTTGAGCCGCTCCACCTGAGCCAGCATCGCCGTTTCGTTTTCCGCCACCGTATGGCCGGCGGCCGGCACGTCATAAAAGACGAACAGGTTGGGGTACTTGGTGCCGGGGTAACCGGGGATGCCGCCGGCGTCGAGCGCGATCTTCTTATCGCGCACCAGGCTGGTGTAGAGCCAGCTGGTGCGGCCATCGCTGAGGATGCTGGAGATCACGTCGAAGGTGGCCTTGTCGGGATCGTATTCGCTGGGCTTGTGATAGGCGATCAGCAGAAAAGGCTGGCTGGGGCTGACGACGCGCACGATGCGCTCGCCGTTTTGCGGCGGCTCCACGGTGATGATGCGCTCGGCGCGCGGCCCGGCCGGGATGCGGCCGAAGTACTCCTCCGCCCAGCGCTTGATTTGCGCTGGCTCGACGTCGCCGACGATGGCTTCGGTGAGGTTGGCGGGCGCGTAGTGGGCGGCGTAGAAGCGGCGCGCCTCGGCGATGGTCAGGTTCTCGATGTCCGAGGCCCAGCCGACCGGCGGATTCTTGTAGGGATGGGCTTGGTAGGCCGCCGCCAGTAGATCCTCGACCAGCTGGCCTTCGGGGTTGCTCTCGGTGCGCATGCGCCGCTCCTCGCGCACCACGTCGCGCTCCTTGTAGAACTCGCGAAAGATGGGGTGAAGAAAGCGGGAGGATTCGAGATAGAACCAGAGTTCAGTGCGATTCGAGGGCAGGCTGTAGAAAAAGACGGTGGCGTCTTCTTGGGTGAAGGCGTTAAGGCCGACGCCGCCGTTGATTTCGATCAGGCGGGGATACTCGTTGGGGATGACGTAGCTTTCCGCCTTGGTTTCAGCGTGCTTGAACTCCGCCTCGAGGGCGGCGATTTTTTTCGGGTCGGAGCGGAAGCCGCGGCGGCGCTCCGCTTCGAGCGCTTCGTAGGCGCGATCGACGGCGTCCAGGGCGGCTTTCTCGGCAGGCCAGTTCTTGGTGCCGATCTCGCGCGTGCCCTTGAAGGCCATGTGCTCGAACATGTGCGCCATGCCGGTCTCGCCCTTGGGGTCATCCACCGCGCCGACGTTGGCATAGGTGACGAACGAAACCACCGGCGCCTCGTGCCGCTCGAGCACGATGAAGTGCATGCCATTGGCGAGCGTGAACTCGGTAACGCGCTTTTCGAACTGGGCCAGATTTTGCGCCGGCACCGGCGGGGCGCAGGCGGCGAGGGCGAGCAATAGGACGAGGACGGCGGGAAGGCGGCGCATCAGAATACTTGCAACTTTAACAGATGGGAGGCAGAGCCGGCCGGAGGCCCGCGGCCGCAGCGCAGAGAGCAGCAGAGAGCAGTCGGCACGGCGGTGGCGCGGGCTCATGGTTCGTGGGTCATGGCGCATGGTTCATAGCTCGTAGCTCATAGCTTCAGGCCTGGCGGAAGACGGGCTCATGGTGGAAGTCGGGGACGGGGCCCTTCTCGGGGGGCAGCTCGGCGGCGCGCACGGCGAACTCGAACATCTCGATCTGGTTGGCGCGGGCGGCGAGGGAGAACGGCGTCAGGTTGTTGGTGCTGCGCAGGTGGATGGGCAGGCCGGCGGCCAGGCC
>JBOGKX010000009.1:0-1467 GCA_050746125.1 Terriglobales bacterium
GGACCCGGCTCAAATATCTCGTTCCCGGGTACATGGTGCTGTGCGCGATTCTGCTCGTAGGATGCGGTTCGCGCCGCATCGACCCCTGGCTGACGGCCGCAGAGATACCACGCCAAGCGGCTTGCACTTATGTGACGGGCAGGCTGCTGATGAGCGTCGCCCAGTGTGACGGCCGGATCATCGCTGCGTAGATCGATGCCGGGACGGAGCGAGCGGGCGGCTAGAGGTGGGGAAAGCTGATCTGGCAGTTGTTGCCGAAGGTGAAGGAATCGACGGTCAGGCCGGGCGCGCTAGGCAGCAATAGGACGTCATGGGCGCCGAAGGCGGGATTGGCGACTAAGTAATAGAGGCGCGCCTCGTCCACGTCGATATAGCTGCGGCCGGCGGGGTCGATTTTGACGTCCACGCCCTTGTCGGCAGCGGTCAAAGAATGACCGTCCTGCTGGATATAAACGCGCTCGGGGCGGCCGCGGGCGACGTTGAGCACGGCATAGAGCTGGCGGGCGTGATAGCGCATCTTTAGCTGACCCGGGAACTGGCCGTTTTGGGGATGGCCGCGATAGATCATGCCGCTCATGTCGGTTTGCCAGCGTCCGGCCAAGCCGACGCGGCCATCGGCGACGGATCCGGGGAGGGTGTAGCGCACGGTGCGGCCGTCGTGATAGCCCTCGCGATTCGCCAGCACGCCGCGGCCCTGCCAATCGCCGACGTACATCTCGGGCGTGGGCACGCCGCAGCCAGGAGCGAAGGCGCTGTCCTCGGTTTTGACCACCGGCGGCGGCAAGGCGCGGCCGGGATGGGCGTCGTGCAGCAGCTCGCGGATTTTGCCTTCGAGCCAGGCGTCGGCCCCTTCGCCATCGACGTTGTAGCGCACGTAGCCATTAGCGTCGATGAGGAAGCGATTGGGCCAACTGTCGTTGCGATAGGCATTCCAAATCTCGAACCAATCGTCCACCACCACCGGATAATGCATGCCGAAGCGGCGCACGGCGGCGGCGACGTTGCCAAGCCGCGAGGTGCCGTAAGAATGGGCGGCGGCGGCTTCCGGATCGCGCAGCATGCGGCGGGCATCGGCGGAATTCAGATAGGCAACGTCGAACTCGGGGTCATGCACGCCGACGATGGTAAAGCCGGCGTCGTGATAGCGGGCGTACCAAGCGTTATTGGTGGCCAGGGTGCGAATGCAATTGATGCAGGTGTACTCCCAAAAATCCACCAGCACCACTTGTCCGCGCAGCTTCTTCATCGACAGGGGCGGGGAATTGATCCAAGTGGTGCCCGAGACTTGCGGTCCAGGCGCGGGCAACTGCGGGGCGGGCACGCGGTTGGCGGGAAAGGTCACGCCGGTCTGCGCCGCGGCGAGCGCGGCAAACGCCAGCACCGCCGCCAGGATATAGTGGGCGGGGCGATAAGCTTCGCAGGGCTTCGTTCTCGGCTGCTCGGGGCGGATCGGATACGTTGGTGTAT
>JBOGKX010000010.1:0-1263 GCA_050746125.1 Terriglobales bacterium
TCGGCTGGTACATGGTCGAAAGCGGTCTTGTGCACCGCATCTCGGTCAGCCAGTACCGCCTCGTCGCCCATCTCGCGCTGGCGCTTCTGATCTATGCGGCGATCCTGTGGGTGGGGCTCTCGCTGGCGCGCGGCCCGGCCTCGCATGACGCCCCCGCCCCACGCTGGCGGCGCGCGGCGGAGGCGGTGCTTGCGCTGGTCGCCGTGACGATCGCCGCCGGCGGCTTTACCGCCGGTCTCCACGCCGGTCTCGTCTACAACACCTTCCCCTTAATGGACGGCCGGTTTGTGCCGGCGAGCTACGCCCGGCTGCACCCGTTCTGGCTCAACTGGTTTGCCAATGTCGCGGCGGTCCAGTTTGATCACCGCATTCTCGCCTACACGACCCTGACCGCGATCGTCTGCCTGGCGGCGGCCGGGCTCTGCGCGCGTCTGCCAAGGCCGGCAAAGGGAGCGCTCGGCGCGCTTCTTGCCGTCGTCCTTCTCCAGGTAGCGCTCGGCGTCTCGATCTTGCTGCTCGTCGTCCCGATCCCGCTCGCCGTTGCCCATCAGGCGAACGCCGTCCTGCTGCTGACCGCGGCGCTGGTCTTCCGCCACACGTTGCGCCGTTCCGGCGCGACGGGCTAACCGGCTCCTTCGGGCAACGCGAAGACCAGTCCGATGCAGTCCCCGCCACCGATCACGCGGGAGGCATGCCCTGTGCCCCAGGTGTCCTCGGCCAGCAGCACGCTCCCCGCTCCAAAGCGGCGAACGGCGCCGTCGCCGGCGGTGATCTCGGTTTCCCCCCGAACATAGACGAACAACAGCCGGCGCGGGACCGGATGCGGGATGTCGCCTTTCCACTCGGGCGTGCCGCCGAGCCACGAGCATTGCCCGGTCGATAGGAAGGGCGCGGCGTAGGCCGGCTCGGCGGGCGGAGCGGCAAAGCCCGGAAGCAATTCGACATCGAAATCCTCGAAGTGGGACACCCCGGATTGGTCCGCAAAGAGGCGAGTATAGGCCGTGCGCATGGGGCAATGATTCCATAGATCAGCCTTGGCTACCCTGCCAGCAACCTTGCGCCCGCGCAACGCTTTGGCCGCTGCGTCGATTGGACCTCGCCGGAACTGCCGCCATATACTCCGTGCGGGAAGCGACACGCTGCGCGGCAACCGCGCCGGAGGCCAGGATGGCGAAAGAGGACGATCCAACCGAGCGGTGGGCCGCGCTGGCCGCAAAGGACCTCAAGGGAAAGCCGCTGTCGCACCTCGACTGGCCGACGCCG
>JBOGKX010000011.1:0-4476 GCA_050746125.1 Terriglobales bacterium
CCTAGGCGCCGCCGCGCGGGCGGCCGCGAAGCCGCTGGCGCCGATCGGCAGGCGGACGCTGCGGACCGGCGCGGGCGCTGCCGGCCGGGTGGCAACCACGGCTAGCGCGGTGGCGGGCGCCGCTGGCGCGGGCAGGCGCGCCCAAATCGCCGGATCTTCGAGTCCCAGGCGCCAGACCGAGAAGCCGCGCAAGTGGTACTTGCGCGCCAATCCCAGTTTGGCGGCGAAACTGCGCGCGTCCTCGACCCAAACGACGTGATAGTGGCGGCCGCTGCCGTAAGCGCGATAGGAAGATTTCAGCCGGGGATCCCAATGCAGATCGTCATGGTTGGCGACATCGGCGGCGGGTTGGGTGCGGCCGAAAAGGTGATAGGTCCAGTGAAAGAAGCGGCGCAGGCGGCGGCCGATTCGCCGCCAAATCGAAATCCGCACCCGCCGCTCCGTCCAATCGGTCGCGTAGGTGGGCACGCCGAGGGAAAATTTGTCGGGCGGGATGGATTGCAACTCGTGCTGGATGACTTGCTCGACCCAGGGATAACTGGCGAGAGGCCCCGGATCGCTGCCGCTGTGCTCCGGGTAGGCCATGACGCTGAGAAAATCGGCCGCGCCGGCCAGCCGCGCGTAGTCATAGACCCCCGAGTAGGTTTTGAAACTGCCCGTGACGTCTTCGCTGGTGCGCGCCGCGACCGCCACGCTGAGGATTTTTCCGTGGCGATGCAAGCCGGCGCCGAGCTCGGCGATAAAGCGGCTGAAGGCGTCGCGGTCCGTCGACGACAGGCCTTCGAAGTCGATTTGATACCCGGCTAGACCGTTGTCCCGCGCCGTTTGCAGCAGCGCGCCCACGGCGCGGTCGCGAGCCTCGACGTCGTGAAGAAAATCGTGCGCCTGGCGGCGGGAAAACCCTTCGTTGATGACCAGCGGCATCACCGGCACGCGATGGGCGCGGGCGACGGCCATCAGCTCGGCGGGCAGGGATCCGTGCAACTGGCCGTAACGATCGAGAGAGAAGCATTGCGGCGCGAGCAGGCTTACCTCGTCGGCATGGGCGCGAAAGCTGGCGACGCCGGAGTCGTCGTCGGTGGCGTAAAACACGGCGCGCAGGTAGGCCGGCGGCGCCGCTAGCGGCGGCGGAATGGAGGAAGCCGGCAGCAGGGCGGAAGGAAGCAGGAGTTCCGGAGGAAGCGTGGGGGCGGGAGGCGGCGCTTGCGCCCGCGCTCCGAATGCCAGTCCCAAGCAGAGCAGCAGGCCGGGTATCGTGACCCGCTTCTGCCTGGTAGATCCACTCACATATTGGAGTATAGCGGTCGGAGCCGGAGAGCCTTTCGGGGGAAAGCCCTATGGGTAACCGGGCCAATGGCCAGGTGCTACTGAATGACGGGGAACGGGCTGGGTTCTTCGAACAGCACTTCGCCGTGCAGTGCGCCACCGCTGATGCGCAGCGTGCCGAGTTCGAAGAAAAACACGATCGTCGCTTCCGGATCGTTACGGAACTCGAAGTAGTCCATCGCGCCGGGGCGCAGGGCCGCGCCGGCTGCGGCTTGAAACGACGCTTCGAAGCGCGAGACTTCAGTCCACGTGAGTGCCAGACCGGCCAAGGTTCCGCTGTTGCCGTCGTGCCGCAGGGTGACTTCCCGCATCGCCGTCCAGCCCATGGTCACCGATCCATCGTCCGGGCCGTAGGTCAGGCCGATGAACTGCAGAAAGCCGTGCAGATCGAGCTTCGCGCCTTCCACTTCCAGTTCCGTGAGGGGCGTGTCGGCGGCCGGCGGAACGATGCGATCGAAGCGCATGAAATGCCCCGCGCGCGAAGCGGCGAAAATGCGCGCCGCTCGCGGCTAAAAAGGAATATCGTCGTCGGTGATTTCGGGTCCGCGACCGCCGGCAGGGACCGGCTCGGACAAATCATCCCCGGCGCGGCTGTTCCGTGCCGGTTCCGGCCGCTCGCCGCCGCCGGAGCCAGCGCCGCGCCCGCCGAGCAGGACCATATCGTTGGCGACAATTTCGGTGCGGTAATGCTTCTTGCCCTCTTTGTCGTCCCAGCTCGTGGTTTGCAGCCGGCCCTCGATATAGACTTGCGAGCCCTTGTTCAGGTATTGGTTCGCCGTCTCCGCCATTTTCGCCCAGAGGACCACATCGTGCCATTCCGTGCGATCTTGCCATTCCCCATTCTTGTCTTTCCAACGGTCGGAGGTGGCGAGCCGCAGCTTGGTTACGGCTTGCCCGGAGGGCGTGTACTTCATTTCCGGATCTTTGCCCAGATGGCCGAGAAGGGTAACGCGATTGACGCTGCGTGGCATGGCGAACTCCAGGAGAGGATGAAGGCCGGCCGAAGGTCCGGCTTGCCGTCCATCATACGACCGAAACGAAGCGGCACCAATCACCCCAAACGCGGGCTGGCGCGCCCCGTGCGCGCCTAGTCGATAGACTGCAACTCCTTGCCCGGTTTGAAACGGATCGCCTTGCCGGGTGCGATGGTCACCTGCGCACCCGTCCGGGGATTGCGGCCAATCCCCGTCTTGCGTGGACGGACATTGAAGACCCCGAAGCCGCGCAATTCGATGCGGTCGCCGCGTTCGAGAGCGCGTTTCATACCGCCGAAGACGGTTTCCACCGCCTCCTCGGCCTTGGCCTTGCTGATGCCGGTGCGATTGACTACCTCATTGATGATGTCGAGCTTGATCATGACCGCCTCCGGCCCGCGGGCGCTGGGGTAAATGTCATGTAATCATGCGGTTAACGAAACGTCAAGGGCAATCAGACCTTTTTGGTTTCGCTCAACTCCAGAGACAACACCGGCTCTGGTTGCTTGCGCCGCCGCCGCAAGGTGATTTGCACGGGAATTGAGCCCAGGGCGAAGGCCATGCCGAGAAGAAAAATGCCCACCGCGATGAGCGATTGATAGCGGCGTAGGTCGTCAAGCAACTTCACGATGGCGGTCTCGAGCGCGACCCCGAAGAACATCAGAGTCAGGCTCCAAAACGCCGCCCCGAGCACGTTGGCCCATGCAAACCGCCGGCGCTTGAAATGCAACATGCCGGCGGCAAAGGGGATCACCAGGCGGAATCCCCACATGAATCGGCCGAAGAAGATGAAGCTCAACGCCGAACGTTTGTGCAGCCAGCGCTGCGCCCGTACCTGATGGTCGGGCGAGAGCCAGCCCAGCCGGCGGCCGCGGCCCCCCAGCTGATAGAGCGCTTCATAGGTCAGCGCACTTACGAATATGGCCAGGCCGATCACCCAGCGCAAGTCGAAATAGCTCTGTTCCGCCAAGATCACCGCCGCCACCAGAGTGGCGTCACCCTCGATGATCAAGCCCAGAATCAGGAAGGCGTACCCGTAATGGAGTAGAAAATGCTGCAAGGCGAGGGATCCCGTGCCGGCCCCTCCCGGCATCGGCATGCAACCGGAGCTGAATATACAAAAAATCGTAGATTTGGGCAACGTGGGTTCACTACAGAGCAACTGTTTATCATTCGATTAACCCGGGTGGACGAGCAGGCAGCGGCAACGGTTGAAGGCAGCCCGCGAGTCCACATCGTCGATCGCTCCGCCCAGCAACGGCGTGCGCTGGCTTTGTTACCATCCTCAGGTGCGCGCCCGCTCCTCACAGCCCCCCATAGCAATTCTTGGCACCGGGTTGATTGGCGGCTCCCTCGGGCTTGCTTTGCGGCGTGCCGGCTACCGTGGCGAAATTCGCGGTTTTGATCGCGGGCCGGTGTTGTCGCGCGCGCGCAGGCGGCGGGCGGTGGATGTGGGGACGGAGGATTTGGAGTCCGCCTGCCGCGGCGCGCGGATCATCTTTCTGGCGCTGCCGATCGGGGCCATCCTCGACTTGCTGCCGCGGGTGGCCGCCTGCGCGAGCCGCGGCGCCCTGATCACCGACGCCGGCAGCACCAAACGCCGCATTTGCGCGGCCGCTCAGACGGTGTTTCAGAAGGCCGGCGCGAAATTCCTGGGCGGGCATCCCATGGCGGGGCGGGAGGCGGGGGGAGTCGAAAACGCGCGGGCCGACTTGTTCGAGGGAGCTGCGTGGTTGCTGGTCTCGGCTCCCGCCGAAGCCGCCGGCGCTCGGCGGCGCGCTCGTCCCTGGCTCGAATTACTCGACCAGATCGGCGCCCAGCCGTTGTGGACCGACCCGGCTACGCACGACTCGGCAATGGCTCGCCTCAGCCATTTGCCGCAACTGCTCTCGACCACGCTGGCTTGCACGCTGGACGCGCGCTTCGCGACGGCCGCCTGGCGCCCCTTGCTGGCGGCCGCCGGTCCCGGGGCGCGCGATATGCTGCGGCTCGCCGCCAGCCCGTATGGGCTGTGGCGCGACATTTTGCTGACCAATAGCGATGAGATTGAAGCGGCCTTGCACGAGCTGCAGCAAACGCTCGAGGAAATGCGGAGCGGGCTGCGCAGCCGTGAAATGGAACGGCTTTTCGCCGCCGCCGCCGCGCTGGCGCGGCGGCTGCGCGCCTAGCACCGGCC